>NZ_JBFAMR010000020.1:6989-118544 GCF_040656595.1 Actinoplanes sp. NPDC049802 | reverse complement strand
CTCGCTTTGGCTTGCGACGGTCATGTACCGTTGCCGCCCCGTGAGGCGGCACACCGGCCGGGAGGCACGGCGTCAGCTCTGACTCAGCCCGTGCTCGCTGCCCTTCTTGAGCTTGCGGGTGTCACGCAGCTCCAGGAACGGCTCGTCGTCGGCGGGGTGCCCGGCCGCGATGGCCCGGCCCCGTTCCAGCTCCGCGTCGAGTTCGGCGCCGAGCAGGATCGCCATGTTGGAGATCCAGAGCCAGACCAGGAAGGCGATGACACCGCCGAGAGTGCCGTACGTCGCGTTGTAGTCGGCGAAGTTGGCCAGATAGATCGCGAACGCGGCGGACGCGGCCACCCACAGCACCACGGCGAAGATGCCGCCCGGGCTGACCCAGCGGAAACCGCCGGTCTTCGCATTCGGCGAGGCCCAGTAGAGGACCGCGAACATCAGGCTGACCAGCATCACGAGAACCGGCCACTTGACGATGTTCCACGTCGTGACGGCCACCCCGCCCATGCCGAGTCTCTCACCGACCACCCGGGACAGCTCGCCCGTGAAGATCACGATGGCGGCCGAGGCGACCAGCATGACGCCGACGACCGCGGTGACGCCGACCCGGATCGGCAACGTCTTCCAGATCGGCCGGCCCTCCGGCACGTCGTAGATCGAGTTGGACGCCCGCATGAACGCCGCGATGTAACCCGACGCCGACCAGAACGCCACCAGCAGACCGATGATCGCGGCCAGCCCCGCCTTGCCGGTGCCCTTCACCTGGGTCAGCACCAGTTCGACGAACTCCTGCATCTTCTGGTTGGCGGCGATGTCGTTGACCGCCTCCCGAACCGTCTGCTGCCCGTCGTTGCCGAGCATGCCGAGCAGGGACACGATCACCAGCAGGCCGGGGAAGATCGACAGAACGCCGTAGTAGGTGAGCGCCGCCGCCCAGTCGGAGATGTTGTCCTCGGAGAACTGCTTGAAGGTCCGCTTCAGCGCGGCGAGGATGCCCTTGCCCCGCAACTGGACCGGGCTGTCCGGGCCGGCGTCCGGCCCCGGGGCGGACAGGTCGCGGTCACGGTCCTCGGCGGTGCGGGCGGTCGCCGCCGCGGCCACGTCGTAGTCGGCGGTGCCCTGACGGCGCGCCTCCGCCGCCGCGCGGTCCTCGGCGGTCGCTGCGGCGTTCTCGTCAGCCTTGTGGAACAGTTTCATGGCGGGGTTCCCTCCGGGCAGAAGCGATGGCTCCCGGCCGATCCGCTCACCGTGTCCCCGCCACGGCGGGCGCGGACGACCTGCGCATCTGTTGCCCGCCGAAAGCGCCGGCTAACCACCCGTGACGAGGTGCGGCCCGTTCGGGACGCGGCAGAGCAGCCACTCCACACGACAGGCCCACGCAAACCCGCTCGGCACACAAAAGGTCAGCACAGAGCGACCGCTCCACACGACACCTGTCCACAACGCGAAACCCCACCGGCCACGCGACGAATCAGCGGCAGAGCAGCCACTCCACACGACCGCCCACAACACGAAACCTACCCACCACGCAACAAATCAACGACACAGCAGCCGCTCCATGCGACGGCCCGCGATGAACAGGCCGGCGCCGGTGAGCGCCACCAGATAGAGCACGTCGACCACCTGGACGACACCGAGCGTGCCCGTGCTGATGCCGCGGATCAGATGGACCGACCGATACAGCGGGGTGATCTCGACCAGCCAGCGCAGCACCGGCAGGTAGGTGGTGGCCGGGACGAACGTGCCGGAGAACAGGAACAGGGCGAACTGCCCGGCGCCGATCATGTCGAAGTCCTGCCAGCCGCGGATCAGCGTGGAGATGGTCATGCCCAGCGCCCCGAAGGCGAAGCCGACCAGAACCGCGGCCGGGAAGGCGAGCAGCGCCCGGCCCGCGGTCGTCAGGTCCAGCAGCACCATGATCACCAGGAAGGCGGCCGAGTAGACGCTGCCGCGGAGCATGGCCCAGGACAGCTCGCCGAGCGCGATCTCGATGGGCCGGACCGGAGTGGCGAGCATCCCCTCGTACAGCCGCATGAACTTCATCTTCCCGAAGAAGTTGAAGGTCGTCTCGGCCAGCGCCCCGCTCATCGCCGAGGACGCCAGCATCGCCGGGGCCACGAACTCCGCGTAGCCGATCGTCCGGCCGCCGGGCAGGGTGATCTCCTCGATCAGCTGGCCCACCCCGATCCCGATGGAGAACAGGTAGAGCACCGGCTCCAGCAGACCGCCGAGCATGACCAGCCAATACGCCGTCTTCAGCGCGGCGATGTTGCGCTGGGCGACCGAGGCCGACCGGCGCGCGGCGCCCTCGAAGCCCACCAGCCGGCGGGGCAGCACCAGCGTCAGCACGATCCCACACACCTCTGCGACGTCAACTCAGATCACCAGCCGGCTGCGATAGCGCCAGTGCGCCAGGAACCACCCGGCCACACCCCACACCATCAGGTAGAGCACCTGCCACACGGCCTCCGGGCCGGGGGCGAGCCCGAGCGTCGCGGCGCGGCTCAGGTCGACGCCGTGCCACAGGGGCAGCGCGTACGCGATCCAGCGCAGCACCGCCGGCAGCGACTCGACCGGGAAGAAGACCCCGGAGAACAGCGACATCGGCAACACCGCGAACCGCATCAGGACGGCCAGGTAGCTGTCGCTGGACACGGACGCCGTGTAGGCGGCCACCGGCGCGCCCGCGGCCAGCGCGAGCAGCACCGCGATCGGCAGGACGGCCGGCGACCACGGTGACCGGAGCGCCCCGAACAGAGCCGCGACCAGCAGGAACGCCGCCACGCTCGTGACCACCCGGAACAGCATGAAGACGAGGTGGCCGCCGAGGATGTCGGCGACCCGCAGCGGCGCGGCCGCCTGGGCGAAGTAGTTCTTCACCCACTGGAAGCTGCTGATCACCGGCCAGGTGGTCTCGCCGATCGCCCCCTGCACGGCGGTGCTGGCGATCAGGCCCGGCACCATCCACTGCAGATAGCTGACGCCCTCGACACCACCGGTCACGTAGGCGCCGACACCCACGCCGAAGCCGAGCATCGTGAGCAGCGGCAGCACCAGCGAGGAGAGCACGCTGGCCCGCCAGGTGCGCCGGTAGTTGACCAGGTAGTACTCCATCACATACAGCGAGGGGGCCATCAGTCCACCAGGGTCCGGCCGGTGAGGTGCAGGAACACGTCCTCCAGGCTGCTGCGCCGGACCAGGGCGCTGGCCGGGCTCAGCGAGCGCCGGTGCACCTCGGCCAGGGCGTCGTCGCCGTCCGCCACGTAGAGCAGGATCCGGTCGGGCAGCACCTCGGCGCGCTCGCCGATGCCGGCCAGCTTCTCCGCGTAGGTGCCCTGGTCGTCGGTCGCGAAGCGCAGCTCCACCACCTCGCGGGTGGAGTGCTCCTCGATCAGCGCCCGGGGCGAGCCCTGCGCCACGATCCGGCCGCCGTCCATCACCACGAGCCGGTCGCAGAGCTGCTCCGCCTCGTCCATGTAGTGGGTGGTCAGCACCAGGGTGACGCCCTGCTGCTTGAGCCGGAACAACCGCTCCCACACCAGGTGACGGGCCTGCGGGTCGAGGCCGGTGGTGGGCTCGTCGAGCAGCACCAGATCGGGCTCGTTGACCAGGGCGCGGGCGATGGTGAGCCGTCGTTTCATCCCGCCGGAGAGCGGCTCCACCTTGCTGTCGGCCCGCTCGCTGAGCCGCACGAAGTCGAGCAGCTCGGTGGCGCGGGCGCGGGCCACCTTGCGCGGGATGCCGAAGAAGCGGGCGTAGGTGGTCAAATTTTCCCGGACGGTCAGCTCGGGATCGAGATTGTCCAGCTGGGGGCAGACGCCGAGCCGGGCCCGGATCCGCGGCCCGTCACGGCGCGGATCCATCCCGAGGATCTCGAGCACACCGTCGGTGGGTGGGGAGACACAACCGATCATGCGCATGGTCGAGCTCTTGCCCGCCCCGTTGGGCCCCAGGAACCCGAACGCCTCACCGGCCCGCACGTCGACGTCGATGCCGTCGACCGCGGTGAAACCTTCGAACCGTTTGATCAGCCCGCGCGCGTGGATGAGGGAGTTCACGCCCCCGACCCTACGGGCGGAGTGTGACACTTTTCAGTCCCGTGGCTCGGCCGCCGACCGGGCCGCGCCGACCAGCTCGCCGGTCGCGTCGACGATCTCGGGCGAGTCCGCCGGGGTGCCCGCGTCGTAGCGGACCGCCCAGCTCAGCCCGTCACGCCCGCTCACCCGGCGGCCGACCACCCGCACCGCGCCACCGGGCAGCGGGTGATACGTCGTGTACGCCACCGAACGGGTCACCCGCGAGCGCACCTGGTCCGGCAGCTCCCCCGGGTCGAGCAGCAGGAACGACACGTCCGGGCCGTCCACCAGCACGGTGTAGCCGTCGCGCTCCGCCAGCGCCGTGGCCGGGGTGATCCGCAGCTCCCGCCCGGACCAGGCAGCCTTGTGGATCTCGTGCCAGCCGAGCCGCTCGGCCGCTGACGGCAGCCAGATCCCGTGGTTGGTGGCGACCACCACGTCCTCCCGGGAGGCGGCCTCGCCGGCGACCGCGCACCAGGCCAGGACGCGCTCCTCGGCGGCCAGCGGGGGCCGGGCGGCGGCCGGCAATTTGGGACGCCGTCGGAAAAGCTTCACAGTCCACCTGCCGCCTGGTCGCGCAGGGCCCGTGCCTGCTGTTCGAGCGAGAAGAGTTCCCCGGCCAGCGCCAGGTACTGATCCTTGTTGGTCACCGGGTTGAGCCGTTGCACCTTCGACTTGAGGTCGCGGATGCGGGTGGCGAGCGCCCCGCCCTGCAGCCGGGCCAGGGTCACCTGGACGTAACGCGGGTCGACCTGACCGTCCACGTAGAGCGGCTCGACGGCGAGTTCGCTGACCAGCATCTGGCCGCCCATGTCGGGGCAGGCGTCGCGGACCTTCTCGATCCAGACGACACCGCCGGTGGACGAGGCCGCGCCGCCGGCCTGGAAGATCGCGTCACGAACCGTCCGCAGCACCTCGTCGCCGTAGTTCTCCGGGCCGACCGCGTCGAACATCGGCCCGGCCATCACCGGCTCCTGCAGGGCCAGCTTGAGCGCCTCCCGTTCGACCAGGCGCTGCGGCGAGTCGGCCGCCGCCTGCCGCCGGGGTGCCCGCGTCTCGGCCTGCTCGCCGCGCAGCGCGTTGTTCACCGCCCGCTGGACCGGGTCGAGATCCATTCCCAGATCGCCGGCGAGCTTTCGCGCGTACTCCGGCCGTTTCTCCCGGTCTTTGATCTTGGCGACCAGGGGCGCGGCACGCCGCATCGCCTCGACCCGGCCCTCCACCGTGTCCAGATCGAAACGGGAGATGGTCTGCCGCAGCGCGAAGTCGACGAGCGGCTCCCGGGCCGCGATCATGTCGCGGACCGCCAGGTCCCCACGGGCCAGGCGCAGCTCGCACGGATCCATGTTGTCCGGCGAGACGGCGATGAAGGTACGCCCGACGAAACGCTGATCCTCCTCGAACGCCCGCAGCGCCGCCTTCTGCCCGGCCGCGTCACCGTCGAACGTGTAGATGATCTCGCCGGTGAAGCTGTCGCTGTCCATCAGCAGCCGCCGCAGCACCTGGATGTGATCCACACCGAAGGCGGTGCCGCAGGTCGCCACCGCGGTCGGCTCACCGGCCTCGTGACAGGCCATCACGTCGGTGTAGCCCTCCACGATCACCGCCCGGCCCCGCTTGGCGATCTCCCGTTTCGCGTGGTCGATGCCGTAGAGCACATGCGACTTCTTGTAGATCGGCGTCTCGGGGGTGTTGAGGTATTTGGGACCGTCGTCGTCGTCGAACAGCCTGCGCGCGCCGAACCCGATGACGTCACCGCTGAGGTCCCTGATCGGCCACAGCAGGCGGCGCCGGAACCGGTCGATCAGCGATCCGGAGCGGGCCGGCTTCGACAGTCCCGCGGTGGTCAGCTCCTCGGCGGTGAAACCCTTGAGACGCAGATGCTTGCTCAGCGCGTCCCAGCTGTCCGGGGCGAAGCCACACCCGTACCTCTCCGCGGTGTCCCGGCCGAAACCACGCTCGGCCAGGAACTCGCGCGCCTTGCGTGCCCCCGGCGAACCGAGCTGGTCGTGGTAGAACTCGACGGCGGCGGCATGCGCGGCGAGCAGCCGCTGCCGTTGCCCGGTCTGCGGCCGTGGACCGGCCGGGGCGCCCGTGTCGGTGTCGTAACGCAGCTGGAGTCCGGCCTTGCCGGCCAGCCGCTCCACCGACTCGATGAACGACAGGTGCTCCGCGTCCATCAGGAACTTGATCGCGTCGCCACCCTGCCCACAACCGTGGCAAAAATAGACATTTCGGGCGGGCGAGACGTTGAACGACGGGGTCTTCTCGTCGTGGAAGGGGCACAGCCCCTTCAGGTTGCCGCCGCCCGCCGACCTCAGCGTCACCGTCTCGCTGATCACGTCGACGATCGAGGTCCGGTCGCGGACCAGTGCGATGTCCTCGTCCTTGACCCTGCCCGCCACGGCATACATCCTGCCTCGCGCTACCGGCGGCCCGCCAGCAGGGTCCGGTGCCACGCCACCGCGGCGTGGTCGGTGAGCGACGCGACCTGGTCGATCACCACGCGCAGTGCCGCGGCGTCATCCTCGGCGGCCGCGTGCAACGGCCGGAAGAACGGATCCAACCTCTCCGGGGTACGGGTGAGCGCCTCCACCAGTTCGGTAAGGATGGTGCGCTGCCGCTCGTACCAGTCCTCGGCGGCCCTGGCCCGCATCACATAGCGCAGCGCCATACCTTTGAGCAGCGCGCACTGGTTGCGGACGGTACGCGGGACGATCAGGTCGGCGTCGTACCGGCGCAGCGGCCCGGTGCCGTGGCGGCTCTGCGTGGCGCCCACCGCCGAGGCGACGAACCGGCCGGTCAGCACGCTGGTCATCCGTTTGAGCGCGACCAGGGAGTCGTACCCGCCGTCGTAGCCGCGGACCGCTGTCACGGCCGGGTCGGCGAGCAGCTGGTCGAGGGCGGCGGCCAGTTCGCCGGGTGTCTCGGTGGAGTAGGTGGCGGCCACGTCGGCGCACAGCTCGGCCCGCTCCCCCGCGTCGCGCAGCGTGTCGAGGGTGATGTAGCCGCCGTGCACCCCGTCCTCGAGGTCGTGCACCGAGTAGGCGACGTCGTCGGCCCAGTCCATGACCTGCGCCTCCAGGCAGCGGCGCTCGTCGGTGCGCCCGTCGCGCAGCCAGGCGAAGACGGGGCGGTCGTCGGCGTACACCCCGAACTTGCGATGGCCGGGTTTGCGGAACCACGGGTATTTGGAGCAGGCGTCGAGGGTGGCGCGGGTCAGGTTGAGGCCGGCGCCGGGCACTTTCGCCTCCAGACGGGTGATCACCCGAAGGGTCTGCGCGTTGCCCTCGAAGCCGCCGCACATCTCGGCGGCCAGGTCCAGGGCGGCTTCGCCGTTGTGCCCGAACGGCGGGTGCCCGAGGTCGTGGGCGAGGCCGGCGACGTCCACGATGTCCGGGTCGCAGCCGAGCCGGGCGCCCATCTCCCGGGAGATCTGGGCGACCTCCAGCGAGTGGGTGAGACGGGTACGCAGGAAGTCGTCGGATCCGGCGGTGTGCACCTGGGTCTTCGCGGCGAGCCGGCGGAACCCGGCCGAGTGCAGCACCCGGGCACGGTCCCGCTGGTACGGCGTGCGACCGTACCCACTGTCCTTGGCGGGCTCGGCGGCCCACCGCTGGGCGTCGGCGGCGGTCACGGTCCCCAGCCTAAGCCGGATGTCCAGGATGCCGATGGGTCAACCGTGGAGTCCGTTTCGCGCCGTCGTGGTATCTCGATAGTCGGCCGTCTGGTGATCCTGGGCGCCGCCGGGCTCTTCTCCGTGGCGCTGGTGACGGGCTTCGCGGTGCGCAACTCGGAGGACCAGAGTGCGGCGATCGAGGAGATCGTCGCGGCCAGCGCCGGGATGAGCAGCCAGTGGAACGCGGACATGATGCACGACGCGCTGCGGGCCGACGTGATGTCGGCGATGTACGCGACCACCGGGGCGCAGCGGACCGAGTACGAGGTGGACGCGGTCGCCGAGCACGCCCGGACGATGATCGACAAGTTCGACGCGGCGGCCTCGGTCGCTCCGGCGGCGCTGCGGGCCGACTACGCGGAGACCCGCCCGTCGATCATCGAGTACGGCGACGCGGCGGTCGCCACGGTGGCGGCCGCGTCGGCCGACCGTGCCGCGGCCCGGGGCTCGCTGAGCGATTTCCTGGAACGGTTCTCCGCGCTCGAGGAGAGTCTGGGCGGGCTGGACGAGGCGGTGGCGGCGGAGGTGACGGCGGCCGGTGCGCGGGGGCGGACGGCGTCGGCGGACAGCACCCTGTTCATCCAGGTCGCGGCCGGCGTCGCGAACCTGCTCACGGTGATCGCGTGCGTGCTGACCGTGCGGGCGGTCCGCCGGCCGTTGCGCGGGATGCGGGAGACGTTGCGCGCCGTGGCCCAGCGGGACCTGACGGTACGGGCGCCGATCATCAACCAGGACGAGTTCGGCGAGATGGCGCAGGCCCTCAACGACGCGCTCGCCGAGATCCGGAGCACCGTGGCGACGACCGCGGACCGGGTCGGCAGTCTCAGCGAGGCCAGCGTGGACCTGCAGATGCTCGCCGGGGAGCTGGACGGTTCGGCGGAGCAGACGTCGTCGCAGGCGCGCAGCGCGGACAGTTCGGCCGCGCACGTGTCCGGGTCGGTGACCGACATGATGACCGCCACCGGGCAGTTGTCGGCGTCGATCCGGGAGATCGCCAAGCAGGCCATGTCGGCGGCGTCCACCACGAGCGAGGCGACGTCGACCGCCACCCGGACGGCGGAGGCGGTGGCCCGGCTCAGTGAGGCCAGCCGGGAGGTCGGCGACATCGTCCGGATGATCACCAACATCGCGGAGCAGACGAATCTGCTGGCGCTGAACGCGAGTATCGAGGCGGCCCGGGCGGGCCACGCCGGCAAGGGGTTCGCCGTGGTGGCGACGGAGGTCAAGGATCTGGCGCAGGAGACCGCGCAGGCGACCGGTGAGATCACCGCGAAGATTCACGCGATCCAGGAGATGACCACCTCGACGGCCGAGGCGATCGAGGAGATCGCCGCGGTGATCACCCGGGTCGACGACGGCCAGCGGACGATCGCGGCGGCCGTCGAGCAGCAGTCGGCCACCACTGATCTTCTGGCCCGCAACGTGGGCGCGGTGTCCGCGGCGGCCACCGAGATCAGCGGCACGGTGTCGCACATCACCTCGTCGAGCGCCTTCACGGCGGAGGGCGCGAACACCACGCGGCACTCGGCCGAGCTGGTCAGCGGCGCGGCCGACGACATCCGGGCGCTGATCGGCCAGTTCCGCTACTGAGGCTGTGCTCGGCCGGCTGCCGAGCGGCCCGCCGGCCAGGTCGCCCGAACCCGGGCGGGTGAATCGATACGAGACAGCGCACCGGCCGTGCGACGACGTCACTCGATGATTGCCTCAGGATGACGATCCGTGATTCCTGGTTCACCGGCGACCGCGTCGATGCGGCGCCTGCTCACCGAACTGGGCGAGTCCGGCCGGACCGGCGCGCTGCACGTGGGCGGCGTCCCGGGTGGGGTGCTCTACCTGATCGCCGGCCGCATCTCGTACGCCGAGTCGCCCGCCTGCCCGGGCCTCGGCGAACGGCTGGTGTCGTCCGGCCGGCTCGCCCCGCAGACCTGGCGGGCCGTGTACGCGGAGGGCCGCGGCACCCACCGGGTCGGCCGGATGCTGGTGCGGGGCGGCTGGCTCGGGCAGAACGAGCTGGCCTTGCGTGTGGTGGCGGTGATCGCCGACGCCACCCACGCGCTGTTGCAGCAGGCCGACGCGCCGGCCCGGTTCGTGCCCGGCGAGCGGCATTGGCTGGGTGAGGTGGCCGGGGTCGACCTGGGCTCGCCGGGCCATCTCACGGCGGCCCGGCTGCGGGCCGTGCCGCGTCCACGCCGGCACCGCAGACGGGTTCCGGCCACTGGACCATGACGCACAATCCGTGCGACTTGTAGTCGCACGGTCACCGGAGGATGGCCCACGGTGGCGGACCGGAAACGCCTGACCGCCGACCGCAACGCTGAGGAGTGAAGTGCCCGGCGTCGACCACTGTCTACAGGAAGCCATGACGATCCCCGGCGCGGTCGGCGCCAGCATCGTCGACTACACCACGGGCTTCCCGGTCGCCACGACCGGAGCCGCGCCGAACGAGGACCACGAGGCCGCCGCCGCCGGAACGGCCGAGGTGGTCCAGGCCGCGAACAGCCGATCGTTGTTCGTCTCGGCCGTACCGCACGACCTGCTGGAAGACCTGATCATCACCACTGCCGGGGGCTATCACCTCCTGCGGATGGTCCAGACGGAGTTCGACAGCCGCCTGGTGCTCTACGTGTGGCTGGACCGGATCCGCGGCAATCTCGCCGTGGCCCGCCGGATGATGCAACGCCTGGCCGACGAACTGGTCGCGGCCCGGTGACCGGATCCACTGAAGACGAAGGAGCGATCGGTGGCCCTGACGAAGACCGCCGCGCCCGGCAACCTGCTCACGCAGGTCGCCGGTGCGCGGCAGACCGGAGCGCTGATGGTGGGTGGCCACCCCGGCGGCACGGTCTACGTCTTCGAGGGGCGGGTCATCTACGCCGAGTCGCCGTCCGCGCCCGGGGTGGGCGAATTGCTCACCTCGTCCGGGCGGCTCGCCGGGCGGACCTGGCAGAACGCGCTCGACCTGGGCACCTCGACCGCCCGGGTGGGCCGGCTGCTGGTCGAACAGGGCCACCTCACCCAGGGCGAGCTGGAGCTGTGCGTGCTCGGCGCGACGTACGACGCGGCGTACTTCGTGCTCGGCGCGGACGCGGCGCCGATCGATTTCCTGCCGGGGGCGACCCACTGGCTGGGCGCGGTCGTGCACATCGACGCGGCCGCGGTCAACCGGGAGGTGCGCCGCCGGATCCGACTGCTCGACGAGATCTTCCCGAACCGGCGGATCGACGTGGCGCCGGTCAGCCCGGTCACCCGGCCGCCCCGGGAACGGGTGACGGTCACCGCCGCGCAGTGGGAGCTGCTGGTCCACGCCGACGGTCAGCGCACCCCGGCCGACCTGGCCCAGCTGCTGGGCCGGGCCGGATACGCGACCATCCAGGAGTTGCGCCGGCTGGCCGCGGCCGGGCTGATCGAGCTGCCCGAGACGCGGACCGTGGACGTGCCGGAGTTCGTGCGGCTGCCGCACCCCCGCGGCGCCTCGGTGCCGCGGGATCGGGCCGCTCCGGCCGTACCGGTGATCTCGGGTTCGAAAGGCCCGGAACCCGCGGCCCGGCACCCGCCTCCGAACAGTGACCCCCCGCCGGCCGCCGCGGCCGGTGAGAGCAACACCCCGATGAACCGGCCACCTCGCCTGGCCCGCCGGAAACCCGGCGCGAAGCTGCCGAAGGAGTTGGCCACCGATAACCCGCCGGTGCACCAGGGCACCGACGAGGTCCTGCTCAAGCGCATACGCACCGCCTTGCGGGCACTGCGGTGACGCGCGCACCCCCGACCAGCCGAAGGAGCGAAGAGAGGATGACGGTGGATCCGGCGGTACTCGAGGAACTCGGCCGCCTGCGCACCAGGGTGCCGGAGTTGTCCGGCAGCGTGCTCGCCACCGCCGACGGGCTGGTCGTCGCGCACGATTCGCACGGCATCGAGCCGGACACCCTCGCGGCTCTGGCCGCGGCCCACCTCGCCCTGGCCCGGCGCTTCGCGCACGCGGTCAATCACGGCGAGCTGCGGGAGTCGGTGGTCGAGTGCGACGGCGGCTACATCACCTCGTACACCGCGGGGCCCAATGCCCTGCTCACCGTGGTCACCTCAGGTGACGCGAACCTCGCCATGGTCCATCTCGAGGCGCGGCGTTGCGTACGCCGGCTGATCCGGATCCTCGCCCTGGAGACCGCGCCGCAGCTGCGGCCGGAGATCCCCGTGCAGACCGGTCCATCGACTCCGCTGGCCCGGCGGACCCCGATGGCCACCCTGCCCAACGTCGCCCGGCGCCGCCAGGCGACCGGTTGACGGCCTGACCGCTTCACCGAACCCATCCCACCCAACGGAGGAACGAATCCCATGCCCGACATGGACACCGCACTCAAGGAAATCATGGAGATCGACGGCTGTATCGGCGTCGCGCTCGTGGACCACACCAGCGGCATGGCCCTGGGCACCCTGGGCGGCGGCAAGGACCTCGACCTGACGGTCGCGGCCGCCGGCAACACCGACGTGGTACGAGCCAAACTGCGCGCCATGGAGATGCTGAACCTCTCCGAGAAGATCGAGGACATCCTGATCACGCTGGACACGCAGTACCACATGATCCGGCCACTCACGAGCCGGTCCGGGAAGGGCCTGTTCCTCTACGTCGCGCTGCGGCGGGACCGGGCGAACCTCGCGATGTCCCGCCACCAGCTGCGGCGCATCGAGAACGACCTCGACGTCTGAGGCCGGCGAGGCGTGATCGCCACCCCTGGCGGGGAGGGCTCGCACCGCCCTCCCCGCCGCCGCGGTGATTGCGAACAAGGTTTCCGGGACGTTACCCCTTGCCGTCCGATCGAGGCGCGTGCATCCTGTCTTTGCAGCGCTGCAAAGACAGCGTCAGAGCGCGAACGCATCGTCTGACATGCGTTTTCGTGCCTGCAGATCGGCGCCCGGTGTGCCAGCACCGTGTGCCGCGCATCCGTCTGTGAGGACCTTGTGAAACTGCTCCCGAAACGGCGCCTGGGCACTCTGCTCGCCGCCGTGCTGATGACCGCCCTCCCGGCGGTCCCGGCCCACGCGGCCACTCCCGATCCCGCTCCGGAGCGGGTCAATCCCGACCCGGTCGCCCACGACCCCTCGATCATCAAACAGGGGCGCTACTACTACGAGATCATCACCGGGGACAGCGGGACCCGCACCTACCTGCCGGTCCGCCGGTCCACCGACCTGATCAACTGGACCTATGTCGACACCGTCTTCGACACCCCGCCGGCCTGGGTGGTCGCGGAGCTCGGGGTCACCCCGGCCGACTTCTGGGCGCCGGACATCAACTACTTCGACGGCGAGTACCGCCTGTACTACGCGGCCTCGTCGTTCGGCACCAACAACTCGGTGATCGGCCTGGCCACCACCAGATCCCTGGAGAACCCGCGGTGGGTGGACCGGGGCATGGTGATGCGCACGACCAGCGGCGTCGAGAACGTCAACGCCATCGACCCGGACGTCAGCTTCGACCGGGCCGGCAACGCGTACCTGTCCTACGGCTCGTTCTGGGACGGCCTGCGGATGCGGCGCCTGGACCCGAAGACCGGCCTGCTGTCCACCACCGACACCACCGAGCACCGGATCGCCTCCCGCAACGGCATGGCGATCGAGGGCCCGTCGGTGACCTACCACGGCGGCTGGTACTACCTGTTCGTCAGCTTCGACTTCTGCTGCCGGGCCCTGAACAGCGACTACCGGGTGATGGTCGGCCGGTCCCGCACCATCACCGGGCCGTACGTGGACGCGGACGGCGTCGCCATGACCGACGGCGGCGGCACCCAGATCCTGGCCGGCTACAACGACTTCACCGGGCCGGGCCACGGTGACGTCTACGGCGACCTGTTCGCACACCACTACTACGACGCCGCGGACGACGGCGCCCCCAAGGGCTCGATCCGCAGGATCCGGTGGGTGAACGGCTGGCCGCGGCTGTCCGACCCGCTCAGCGGCAACGGCGGCCACGGGCACGGCCCGGCCTACGTGCAGCTCGTCCACGCCGACAGCGGCGCGGCCCTGGCCAACGACACCTGCGGCTACGAGGGCGCCGACATCACCCTGGCCGCCGCCGACAGCACGGACGTCTGCCAGCAGTGGCGGCTCATCGACCGCGGTTCCGGCTACGTGAGCCTGACCAACCGCAAGAGCAACAAGGTGGCCGAGGTGGCCGCCTGCGTCGACGCCGACGGCGCCCGGGTGGCCCAGTGGGGCTGGCTGGCCAACGACTGCCAGCGGTTCCGGCTGACGCCGAGCACCGAGGGCTGGTCCCGGATCGTGAACCCGCTGGCCGGGCGGGCCCTGCAGCCCACCGGCTGCGGTGGCGTGGGCGCGGCCGTCCAGACGTACGCCGCCGGCGACTGCCAGGGCTTCCGGATCCAGCCGGTCGGCGACGTGCTGCTGACCGACCGGGACAACACCCGGCTGATCGGCAGGAGCTGGCGGTTCACCCACACGGCTGACGGCTGGTACCGGATCACCGACTCGTTCAGTCGAAAAGCGCTCGGCGGCACCCTGTGGCGCATCGAGGCACTGGCCACCGGCGGATACCGTCTGGCCGGACAGAACGGGCAGAACCGGGAGGTCCTGCTGCTGACTCCGTGACCGTCCGGCCGCTCGGTGGTCACGGCGCCGGGGTCCTGGCCGGGAACCAGGACCCCGGCAACTACCATTCCCACCCATGACGTCCCGGCAGATCATCGAGGCGGTGCGATCCGGGACCCTCGATCACGAGGACGCTCTGGACGCCCTCACCGGCGCACCGTCCGCCGAGGTGGACGCCGCACTGACCGCCGCGCTGAGCGGTGAGTTCGACCGGCTCTTCGGCAACGGCTGGCAGCCGGCCGAGCTGCACCGCGCGGTCGCCCGGCGCGGCAACCCGATCCAGGCCCGGCTGGTCGCCGACGCGGCCCGCGACTTCGCCCGGGGCCGCAGCCCGGTCGACGAGCGCTGGCAGGCCCAGGCGGACGCGCTGCGCGCCCCCGAGGGCCGCCGACCGGACCGGATCGCCGTGCTGGACGCCTCGCTCGCCCTGCTCGCCGAGCTGCGCCGGATGCCCCGCATCGACATCCTCGTCCCGCCGCCCGGCACCCCGCTCACGACCGTGCCGCAGCACGGTGACCGGCGCATCCTCGACCGGGTCCGGGCACTGCTGGCCAAGGCGGAGGCCACCGACTTCCCGGCCGAGGCGGAGTCGTACAGCGCCAAGGCCCAGGAGCTGATCACCCGGTACCGGATCGAGGAGGTCACCGCCCCGGCCGTGGACATGACACCGTTCGCCCGGCGGATCGGGGTGGACCACCCGTACGAGAGTGAGAAGGCGGGCCTGCTGGACGCCGTGGCACGGGCCAACACCTGCCGCACGGTCTGGTCGCCGGAGCTGGGGTTCAGCACGATCTTCGGCTTCGACGCGGACATCGACGCGGTGGAGCTGCTCTACACCTCGCTGCTGGTGCAGGCCAACCGGGCGATGGTTCGCGACGAGAAGTCGGTCCGCAAGGCGCGGCTCAAGGCGTTCAAACGGTCCTTCCTGGTCGCGTACGGCGTACGCATCGGGGAACGGATGCGGCAGGTCACCGAGCGTGAGATGACCGGTCACGGTGATCTGCTGCCGGT
The DNA here is from genome assembly GCF_040656595.1 of Actinoplanes sp. NPDC049802. Taxonomy (NCBI): domain Bacteria; kingdom Bacillati; phylum Actinomycetota; class Actinomycetes; order Micromonosporales; family Micromonosporaceae; genus Actinoplanes; species Actinoplanes sp. NPDC049802. The sequence goes on along the minus strand of NZ_JBFAMR010000020.1, from coordinate 103,184 downwards.
CCTGCGCCGCCGCGAGGTGCAGGTGCACGAGGCGATGGACCGGGCGTTCCCGCGGACCGTGCGGGCACGCGGCAGCCGGGTGGAGAGCCTGGAGGGCTGGGAGTCCGGCCGGGCCGCCGCCGACGAGGCCGAATTGCGTTGACGGCCACGGCAGACTGAGGGCATGCACCCGACTTGACGCTGACATCTGTATGCGGTGCACGCCCTCCAGGAGGGGGTGCTCCTCTACCCGGTCTACGCGCTGCTGTTCGCCGACGCCGGGCTCACCACCGGCGAGATCTCGTCACTGTTCGCCATCTGGTCGGTGGTCTCGTTCACGTGTGAGATCCCCGCCGGGGCGCTCGCCGACGCCTGGTCGCGCAAGCGGCTCTACGCCCTCGGTGAGATCATCACGGCCGCCGGTTTCGGCACGTGGCTGCTCTGGCCGTCCTATCCCGGCTTCGCCCTGGGCTTCGTGCTGTGGGGGCTGGGCGGGGCGTTCTCGTCCGGCACGCTCGAGGCGCTCGTCTACGACCGGCTCGGCGACGGAACGGCCTACGCCCGGGTGATCGGCCGGGCACGCACCGCCGGCCTGCTCGGCATGCTGGTGGCCACGCTACTGGCCGGGCCGGCCCATCTGGCGGGCGGCTACCTCCTGGTGGGCGCCATCAGCGTCGTGACGGTCACCCTGGGTGGTCTGCTCGCGCTGCGCCTGCCCGAACAACCCCTTTCCGGTACGGGCGACGACGACGATTCCGCACCGTCGATGCTCCGGTCGGGTCTTCGCGCCGTCACCCGTCGCGGCGTGATCCGGGTGCTGTTCGTGGCGGCCGCCGTCCCGGGATTGAGCGCCCTCGACGAGTATCTGCCGCTGCTCGCCCGGGAGATGGGAACGGCTACTTCGGCCGTACCCCTGCTCTTCGCGGTGACCTCACTCGCGATGGCCGCCGGGAACACGCTCGCCGGACGCCTCCCACCCACCACCTCGCGTCCGCTGGCGGGCGCCCTGGCGCTCGCGGCGGTCCTGCTGGCCGGTGGCGCGCTGGTGCCGCACCCGGCCGGGATGATCCCGGTGTCGGTGGCGTTCGGTCTGCTCCAGTTCGCCATGGTGCACGCCGAGGCCCGCCTCCAGGACGCGATCACCGGTCCGGCCCGGGCCACCGCCCTGTCGGTCGCCGGGTTCGGCGCCGAGGTGTGCGCGGTCGCCCTCTATGCGGCTTTCGCCCTTCCTGTACCGGTTTCTCACATGGTCGCGGCCATGGCTCTGCCGTTGCTGCTCACTTTTCTGTTGTCCTGGCCCGGAAGGCGCATCCACTGAGCAACCTTTTCGGCTCCCCCGGACACCTGAAGAGCGTTCCCCCATCGAAAGGCGAATCCCCCATGCGAGCGCGCCTCCGCAAGATCCTCCTGGCCGGCGCCACCGGCCTGCTGGCTGTGTCGGCCAGCGCCTACGGCCTGACGAGGGCCGACGCCGCCACCTACCCGAACCCGGGCGTGGTGACCGGTTCGACGTTCGCGCACGACCCGACCATGGTGAAGAAGCCGGCGGGCGGCTACATCCTCGCCTACACGGCGCCCGGCATCGGCCTGAAGACGTCCACCGACCGGACGAAGTTCACCGACGCCGGCAAAGCATTCCCCAACGGCACGCCGTGGGCCGACGCGTACACCAACGGCGACACCAACCTCTGGGCCCCGGACATCTCCTACCGGGGCGGCAAATACCTGATGTACTACTCCGCCTCGACGTTCGGCTCCAGCAAGTCGGCGATCTTCCTGGCCGGCAGCACCACCGGCGCGGCCGGCACCTGGACCAACTACGGCAAGGTCATCGAGAGCACCGCCACCAGCGGCTACAACGCGATCGACCCGAACCTCACGGTCACCCCGTCCGGCGAGTGGTACCTCAGCTTCGGCTCCTTCTGGAGCGGCATCAAGATGGTCAAGCTGAACCCGTCGACCGGCAAACGGGCCGACAGCACCATCCACCACATCGCCGAGCGGTTCGTCGACAGCAAGTCGATCGAGGCGCCGCACGTCTACTACCGCAACGGCTACTACTACCTGTTCGTGGCGTTCGACCTCTGCTGCAGGGCCGCGTCCAGCACCTACCGGACCATGGTCGGCCGGTCCACCAGCATCACCGGGCCGTACAAGGACCGCGCCGGCACGCTGATGACCGCGGGCGGCGGCACCGAGATCCTGGCCTCGCACGACGCGGTCCACGGTCCCGGGCACCCGGCGGTGATCAAGGACGGCACGCAGGACGTGCTGATCTACCACTACTACACCGCCGCCGGGGACGCGCGACTCGGCATCAACCTGCTGAGCTGGAGCTCCTCCGGCTGGCCGACGGTGTACTGAGATGCGTGTCCAGTGGAAGACGACGGCCTGACGGCCTGACACCTGATGCCCCGGTCGCCGGTACGCGGCCGGGGCATCGCCGGCGCGGGCGTCAGCCGCCGGACTCGTCGGTCTCGGCGCCCTCCGGGACGGACTCGTCGTCGCGGCTGTCCAGCCAGCCGTGCGGGAGCGACACCTTGCCGGGCGCGTTGACCCGGCCGCGCGGCTGGCCCAGCGCCTCGGCCGGGAACGGCACCGCCGGGTCCAGCTCGGCGAGCAGGTCGTCCAGCTCGGCCAGCGACGAGATCATCGCGAGCTCGCGGCGCAGCTCGCCGCCGACCGGGAAACCCTTCAGATACCAGGCGACGTGCTTGCGGAAGTCGGCGCAGCCGTGCCGCTCGTCCTCCAGCGCCTCGACCAGCAGCTGCGCGTGCCGGGCGATGATCTTCGCCACCTCGCCCAGGGCCGGCAGCACCGGCCGGTAGTCGGCACCCTGGGTGAAGGCCGCCTCCAGATCGGCGAAGAGCCACGGGCGGCCCAGGCAGCCACGGCCCACCACGACGCCGTCGCAGCCGGTGTGCTCGACCATGCGCAGCGCGTCCGACCCCTCCCAGATGTCGCCGTTGCCCAGCACCGGCACGTCCAGCGCCTGCTTCAAGGTGGCGATCGCGTCCCAGTCGGCCCGGCCCGAATAGCGCTGCTCCGCGGTGCGGGCGTGCAGGGCCACCGCGGCCACACCGGCGTCCTGCGCGGCCAGGCCCGCCTCGACGTACGTCAGATGGTCGTCGTCGATGCCCTTGCGCATCTTGATGGTGACCGGGATCCCGAACGGCTTCGCCGCCTCGACCGCCTGGCCGACGATCCGCCCGAAGAGCCGGCGCCGCCACGGCAGGGCCGAGCCGCCGCCGCGCCGCGTCACCTTCGGCACCGGGCACCCGAAGTTCAGATCGATGTGGTCGGCCAGGCCGTCCTCGCCGACCATCCGGACCGCGGCCGCCGTCACGTCCGGGTCCACGCCGTAGAGCTGGAGGCTGCGGAAACCCTCGTCCTCCGCGAACGCGATCATCTTGAGCGTCTTGGGGATCCGCTCGACCAGCGCCCGGGTGGTGATCATCTCGCAGACGTAGACCCCGCCGCCCTGCTCCCGGCACAGCCGCCGGAACGCCACGTTGGTGATCCCGGCCATCGGCGCGAGCACGACGGGCGGGTTGACGGCCTGGTCGCCGAGCATGAGCGGTGCAATCACGCGTCCTAGGGTGACACGCCCTGCCCGGCGACCTCGAATCGGCCGCTCGGCTACTGCTGACCGTCCTGCTCGATCAAGCGGTCCAGCATCCCCACGATCTGCCGCATCCCGTCTTTGACGGTACCCATGTCGAGCTGGAGCATCGCGAGTGCCGTGGCATGTTCCCTGTGCATCGCGGTGTGCCTGTCGAGGATCGCGGTGTGCTTCGACAGCGTCGCGGTGTGCTCGGACTGGGTGATCGCGAGGGCCTTCATGAGCTCACCCTGCACCCTCAGCTTCTCGCCGATGTCGCTCAAATCCTGATCTTGGCTGGCACGGAGTCGCTCCTGCTCATCCATACGATCCTCCAGTGCGGTCAAGCGCTCTTCCACGGTAGGCAACGACGTCTCCAGGGGTGGAGGGTAGGCCGGTGAAGGGCCCGGCGCCGAGCGCAACGGGCGGCCCGGCGGTTTCGAGTTCTGAGGACGGCGGAGGCCGGGCCCGCGGGCCCGGCCTCGCACGTCGTCGGGATCAGCAGCCCGGCAGGCGCTTGATCAGGTAGTCCTCGATGTGGTCGAGCGAGACCCGCTCCTGCTTCATCGTGTCGCGGTCGCGCACCGTAACCGCGTTGTCGGTGAGGGTGTCGAAGTCGACCGTGACGCAGAACGGGGTGCCGATCTCGTCCTGGCGACGGTAACGGCGGCCGATCGCCTGCGAGTCGTCGAACTCGACGATCCAGCGCTTACGCAGATCCGCGGCGAGACCCTTGGCCTTCGGGGACAGCTCCGGGTTGCGCGACAGCGGCAGGACGGCGACCTTCACCGGGGCGAGCCGCGGGTCGAACCGCATAACGGTGCGCTTGTCGACGCCGCCCTTGGTGTTCGGGGCCTCGTCCTCGTCGTACGCCTCGAGCAGGAACGCCAGCACCGCGCGGGTGAGGCCGGCCGCCGGCTCGATGACGTAGGGCACCCAGCGCTCGCCCTTCTCCTGGTCGAAGAAGGACAGGTCGACACCGGAGTGCTTCGAGTGGGTCGACAGGTCGTAGTTCGTCCGGTTGGCGATGCCCTCCAGCTCGGCGAACTCGCTGCCGCCGAACATGAACCGGTACTCGATGTCGACGGTCCGGGTGGAGTAGAACGACCGCTTCTCCGCCGGGTGCTCGTAGAACCGCAGGTTGGACTCGGACAGGCCGAGGTCGCGGTACCAGTTCCAGCGCTCCTGCAGCCAGTACTCGTGCCACTTCTCGTCGGTGCCGGGCTCGACGAAGAACTCCATCTCCATCTGCTCGAACTCACGCGTACGGAAGATGAAGTTGCCCGGGGTGATCTCGTTGCGGAAGCTCTTGCCGATCTGGGCGATGCCGAACGGCGGCTTCTTACGCGCCGCGGTGGCCACGTTGTTGTAGTTGACGAAGATGCCCTGGGCGGTCTCGGGCCGCAGGTAGTGCAGGCCGTCGGCGCTCTCGGTCGGGCCGAGGAAGGTCTTCATCAGGCCGTTGAAGTTCTTCGGCTCGGTGAAGGTGCCCTTGTTGCCGCAGTTCGGGCAGTTCAGCTCCTGCAGCGAGGACGGCAGCGTGCCGTGCTTGGCCTCGTAGGCCTCCTCCAGGTGGTCGGCCCGGAAGCGCTTGTGGCAGGACTGGCACTCGGTCAGCGGGTCGGTGAACGCCTCGACGTGACCGGAGGCGACCCACACGTCCTTGGACAGGATGACCGCCGAGTCCAGGCCGACGATGTCGTCGCGCTGCTGGACCATGGTCCGCCACCACTGCCGGCGGACGTTCTCCTTCAGCTCCACACCGAGCGGACCGTAGTCCCAGGCCGAACGGGTGCCTCCGTAGATCTCGCTGGAGGGGAAGACGAAGCCCCGGCGCTTGGCCAGGCTGACGACGCTGTCGATACGATCGGCAGGCATGTGCGGTCTCCTCCTACGCCGGCTGGGTGTCGGCGGGGAAATCGGTAAGGGATTGGACGAAAAGCGAGATTACTCCCCGAGGTCGCACACCTCGAACTTGCCCGTCGTGGTGTTCTGCCCGAGCACGGCCTCCTGCTGCTCCGACCCGCCGCCGGGGTAGACCAGCTCGACCGGCAGGACGATCCGCACCCCGAGCGCCAGCTCTCCCAGACGGTAGGAGTTGAACGGCTCGGTGGCGGACATCCGGGCCACGTAGGCGGCCTGGCTCTCCTCGTCCCGCGCGGCCTGGCACAACTGCCGGTAGGCCCCGTCGAAGTCGCGCTCCTTGACGTCGTCGAGGTAGCGGCCGACGACCACCTGGGCCTGCTCGTCGAGCGCGTTGCCGAAGGCGGTGAGGAACCCGCCGGTGGCGACCGCGCCCGCGCCGCAGACCAGGACCAGGACGCCCGCGGTGATGCCCAGGCTCGTCCCGGTGCGCTTGCCACGGCCCTCGACCGGAGGCGCCGGGAACGGCGGATGAACACCCGGACCCGGCGGTGGAGGCGGAACGAGACTCATGTCCCCGCCTTGCGGAGCAAGACTCATGTCCACAGCCTAGTGTTCAGCGCCGGGGATCGGCCGCCCGGTCGCTCGCCGTGATCACCACGTCGCCGCCGGGACCGGCCTCGGCCAGGGTCTCGAAGGCGGACGGCTCGTCGAGCGAGAGCGCGAGCAGCGGAGTGGCGGACACCTTCACGTCGTACGCGCCGAGCGCCCGCCGGTAGGCTCCGACCGACTCCCATTCGGTGACCAGGATCCACCCGGCCGGGTCCTCCAGGGCCCGGGTGAGGCGGCCGGACCGGTAACCGGGCGTGCGTGCGAGAGCGGCGAGCGCGGCGTGCGCCTGCTCCCGGAAGGCGTCCTGCGTTTCCGTCGGGACCGAGAAGCGGTTGAGCACCAGCATGTGACGAGGGTACGCACGCGCGAGGAGGAGCCCCTGTGACACCGTCCGTCCTTCACCGCCTGGCCCGGGTGAACCCGACCACGGCCTTCGTGGTGGCGCTGGTCGTGCTGCTGGCCGGGCTGTTCCTGCCCGGGGTGGTGGGCGCCCTGCTGCTCGGCGTGCTCGCGGCCGGCCTGGCCACGCTGACCTTCACCACCTGGCCGGTGCAGTCGGGTATAACCAGAACCGTCCGGCTCGTCCTGCTGAGCATTCTGGTGGCCGCCGTGGTGGCGAAGGCCCTGTGAATCCATGCGGCTTTGACAATCATTGTCATTATCGACCAGAGTTGCTGCCATGATGCGCCGCGTGCTTCCCGCCGTACTCCTGCTGACCGCCCTGACCGGGTGCGGAGGAGGCTCGGCCAACGGCGACGACGGCAAGCTCTCCGTCGTCACCGCCTTCTACCCGCTGCAGTTCATCAGCGAGCGGATCGGCGGCGACGTGGTCAGCGTCTCCACCCTCACGAAGCCCGGCGCCGAGCCGCACGACGTGGAACTCACCGCGAGCCAGGTGGGCCAGGTCGCCGACGCCGGCCTGATCGTCTACCTGAGCGGCTTCCAGCCGGCCGTCGACGAGGCGGTCGAGCAGAACGGCGGGGACCGGGGCTTCGACGTGGCCGGCACGGTGCGGCAGCTCACCGCCGCCGAGGCGGACGCCCACGCCGAGGAGGAGGGCGGGCACGCCGAGGAGGAGCACGGCGGCAACGACCCGCACGTCTGGCTCGACCCGGAGCGGCTCGCCACCATCGCCGGCGAGCTGGCCGCGCGGCTCGGCAAGGCCGACCCGGAGCACGCCGCCGACTTCACCGCCCGCGCCGCCACGCTGCGCACCGAGCTGACCGCGCTGGACGGCGAGTTCAAGACCGGGCTGGCCAACTGCGCCCGGCGGGAGCTGGTGACCAGCCACACCGCGTTCGCGTACCTGGCGGACCGGTACGACCTGACCCAGATCGGCATCACCGGCATCGACCCGGAGACCGAGCCGTCCCCGCAGCGGCTGGCCGAGGTGGCCGCCGAGGCCAAGGAGCACGGCACCACCACCATCTTCTTCGAGACTCTGGTCAGCTCGAAGGTCGCCGAGACGATCGCCCGGGAGGTCGGCGCGCAGACCGCCGTTCTCGACCCGATCGAGGGTCTGACCGACGACAGCGCGGACTATCTCTCGGTGATGCGGGCGAATCTGACCGCCCTCAAGCTCGGCCTGGAGTGTTCATGAGCGAACTGCGAGCCGACCCCCGGGCTCAGGATTCAGGTGGCGGCGTGACCGTTGTCGAGGTGCGGAATCTCGCGGCCGGCTACGACGGCCGCGAGGTCCTCCGTGACGTCTCGCTGAGCGTGGCGGCCGGCGACGTCGTCGCGGTCCTCGGCGCCAACGGGTCCGGGAAGTCGACCCTGATCCGCACCGTCCTCGGTCTGGTCCCGGTGCGCCGCGGCGAGATCGAACTGTTCGGAACGGCGCAGCGCAGGTTCCGGCACTGGGAGCGGATCGGGTATGTGCCGCAACGCCTCGGCGCCGGCAGCGGCGTGCCGGCCACGGTCGGCGAGGTGGTCGCGTCGGGCCGGCTGGCCCGGCGCGGCGTGTTCCGTTTCCCCGGCGCCAAGGACAAGGCGGCGGTACGCGACGCGCTGACCGCCGTCGGCCTGCTGGACCGGATCGGCGACCCGGTGGCCACCCTCTCCGGCGGCCAGCAGCAGCGCACGCTGATCGCCCGGGCGCTGGCCGGCCGGCCGGACCTGCTGGTGCTGGACGAGCCGAACGCGGGCGTGGACGCGGCCAGCCAGGAGGCGTTCGCCGCGGCGCTCACCCGGTTCGCCGGTAACGGCGGCACGATCCTGCTGGTGCTGCACGAGCTGGGCCCGCTGCGGCCGCTGATCGGGCGGACCGTGGTGGTGCACGACGGCCGGATCGCGTACCAGGGGACGCCCCCGGAGCCGGTCGGCCACCACGCCGAGCCGGGTCACGAGCACGTGCACCCGCACGCCGACGAGGCACAGCCGGCGATCTGCGAGTGGGCGCCCACCGAGGGGACGAAGGCGTACTGATGGAGCTTCTCGCATACCCCTACATGCAGTACGCCCTGGTGGCCGCCGTGATCATCGGCCTGGCCGCCCCGGCGCTCGGCATCTATCTGGTGCAGCGCCGTCTCTCGCTGATCGGTGACGGGATCGGCCACGTGGCGCTCACCGGCGTCGGCGTGGGCCTGCTCACCGACACCTCACCGGTACTCACCGCGGTGCTGGTGGCGACGGCCGGAGCGGTCGGTGTGGAGCTGATCCGGGAGCGGGGGCGCACCTCCGGCGACCTGGCGCTGGCCATGCTGTTCTACGGCGGCATCGCGGGCGGGGTGCTGCTGGTCGGGCTCTCCGACAACGCCGGGAACAGCAACCTGATGCAGTACCTGTTCGGATCGCTGCTCACCACGTCGCCGGAGGATCTCGCGCTGATCGGCGGGCTGGGCACCGCGGTGCTGGCCGCCATGCTGGTGTTCCGCCCGGCACTCTTCGCCCTCTGCAACGACGAGGAGTACGCCCGGGTCAGCGGCCTGCCGGTGCGTACCCTCAACCTGCTGCTCGCGGTGACGACCGCGGTGACCGTGACGATCGCCATGCGCACCGTCGGGCTGCTGCTGGTGTCGGCGCTCATGGTGGTGCCGGTGGCCGCCGCCCAGCAGGTCACCCGCGGGTTCCGCAGCACGATGACGCTGGCCATGCTGATCGGTGTGCTGGCGGCCGGGACGGGTGTCCTGCTGTCCGCCGAGGTGGACACCGCGCCCGGCGCGACGATCGTGCTGCTGGCCCTGGCCGCGTTCGTGGGCACCGCGGTGGGCGGTGGCCTGATCCGGCGTTGGCGGCGGGGCGGCGAGCGTGCTCCGGCCGCCACGGAGCCACCCGATGTCGCCCTGCATGTCTGACGACACGGTCCCTGTACGGTGGTCGCAACGATGACGACCACCGGTTACGAGGCGTACGAATCCGCGGGGGCGCTGCTGCGTGCGCTCTCCGCCCCGATCCGTGTCGCCATCGTGGTCGAGTTGGGTGTGGGTGAGCGCTGCGTGCACGATCTGGTGGAGAGTCTCGGAGCGCCGCAGCCGCTGGTCTCCCAGCATCTGCGGGTGTTGCGCGGGGCCGGCGTGGTGCGGGGTGTGCGGCGCGGCCGGGAGATCGCATACTCCCTGGTGGACGAACACGTCGCCCACATCGTCACCGACGCCGTGAGCCACGCCAGGGAGAGCCGACTGTGAACCCCGAGAGCACGATCCGCAACACCAAGCAGCGCAGCGCCGTCAGTGCCGTCCTCGCCGAGACCGAGGGTTTCCACAGCGCACAGGATCTGCACGCGATGTTGCGTGAGCGGGGCGAGCGGGTGGGGCTCACCACGGTATACCGGACGTTGCAGGGTCTGGCCGACGCCGGTGAGATCGACGTGATGCGCCCGCCGGGTGGCGAGCACCTCTACCGGCGGTGCAGCCAGGGCCACCATCACCACCTGGTGTGCCGCTCGTGCGGGCGGACGGTCGAGGTGGCCGGCCCGGCGGTGGAGTCGTGGGCCGACAAGGTGGCGGGCCGGCACGGTTTCGTCGACGTCTCGCACACCATGGAGATCTTCGGCACCTGCCCGGAATGCGCCGCGAAACGCTGAGTGCGACGCTTCGGGTGTGAAGCTCTATGCGGACCGAGTCCCCGTCGCCCTTCGCCAACTGATCACCGACATCGTCGTGGTGCTCTGGGTCTACCTGTGGATCCGGGTGGCTCTGTGGATCAACGACACCGTCGAGAAGCTGGCCGTGCCCGGGCAGAAGCTGGAGAGCGCGGGCAACGGCATCGCCGGCAATCTGGCTGACGCGGGCGGCAAGGTGGGCCGGGTGCCGATCGTCGGCGACGACCTGACCGAGCCGTTCAACGGTGCGGCGGACGCCGCGCGGGCGATCGCCGACGCCGGGCAGGAGCAGCAGGAGATCGTGGGACGGCTGGCGCTGATCCTGCCGGCGGTGGCGGTGGCCGTACCGTTGGCTCTGGTCCTGTTTCTGTGGCTGCCGTCGCGGCTGCGCTGGATGCGCCGGGCCGGGATCGCCGCCGCGGTCCGCGACGACGCGGCCGGGCGTGATCTGCTGGCGCTGCGCGCGCTGGCCGGGCGCCCGCTCGGCCAGCTCGCCAAGCTGGGCCCGGACATCGCGCAGAGCTGGCGGTCCGGCGACGCGGCCGCCGTGGACGCTCTCGCCGATCTGGAACTGCGGGCGCTGGGTCTACGACACCGTCGCCGGGTCTGACTGCTCGTCCTCGTCCTCGTCGTCGTCGCCCCACTCGCGGTGGGCGAACGGCAGGATGACCCAGAACGTCAGGAACCAGGCTCCGGTGACGACGGTCAGCGGGATGGCCCACCGCCAGTCCAGCATGTAGTCGGTGATCAGCAGGACGCTGCTGACCATCGAGATCAGCATGAAGGCGAGTCCACCGGACGCCATCTTGTGGGCGTAGCGGACCAGCTCCGGCTTACGGCCCTGCCGGAACAGGGCACGGTGGAACGCCACCGGCGAAATGATCATCGCGGTGGCGAACGCCGCACTGATCAGCGCGACGATGTAGACATCCTTCTGAAAACCGGTGGCCTTCGGGAAACCGCTGCTGAACGGCAGTGTCAGCAGGAACGCGAAGAGGATCTGCACACCGGTCTGCGCAACCCTCAGCTCCTGGAGCAGGTCGCCGAAGTTGCGATCCCAGCGTTGTTTCTCCGACTCACGGGGGGTGTGATGCGTATCGACCGCCATGCTGCGGAAGCGTTCCCAGGCACGCTCGCGGTCAAACCCCGATCCGTCGCAGCACGGCGTCGGCGAGCTCGCGGGGCGCCTGCTCGGGCACCCAGTGGCTGACCCCGCGCATCGCCACCATCTCGTAGTCGGCCCGCACCCAGTCCCGGGTGCGCAGCGCCGCGGTCAGCCCGACCACACCGTCCTTGTCGCTCCACACGTACGTGGTGGGCACGGTGACCACGCCCAGCCCGGAGACCTGCTCGCTGGTGAAGGCCCGGTACCAGTTGAGGGCCGCGGTCAGCCGTCCCGGCTCGCGCATCGCCGCCACGTACTGTTCGGCGCGCATCCCGATGGGCCGCAGCATCAGCCGCAGAACGAGGGAGTGCCGGGCGGACAGCAGCCGTTCGGCGACGCCCGAGCGGAACACCCCGAAGTAGGCGAGCCGGGCCTGCTGGGAGGGCCGGACCCGGAGGGCGAGCAGCAGCGCCCTCGGATGCGGCACGGAGACGGCGGTGAGCGTCCGCACCCGATGCGGGTGGCGGGCGGCGAGCTGCCAGCCGACCTGGGCGCCCCAGTCGTGGCCGACGACGTGGGCGCGCTCGACGCCGAGGGTGTCGAGGACCGCGATGGCGTCGTCCGTGACTTCCGACATCCGGTACGGCCGGACCCCCGCGGGCCGCGCGCCGGGCGAGTAACCACGCTGATCCAGGGCGTACGTGCGCAGCCCGGCCTCGTGCAGACGGGGCAGCATCAGGTCGAACTCACGGGAGTCCTGCGGAAATCCGTGGAGCAGCAGGACCGGATCGCCGTCCGAGGGCCCACCCTCGTAGACATCGAACGTCATGCCTCTGGCTTTGACCTCGATCACGTGATCACTACCTCCCTGTGCCGCTCTGCTACCAGGTGTTACGGTCATCGAAGCACATCCACCGGAGCTTTGCCGCGACAGCGGAGGAGCTCCGATCCGACAGGGGAGCGCACAGCGCTGAGAGTGCGGGCGACCGCAGACCCTCGTACCTGATCTGGGTAATGCCAGCGCAGGAAGTTCGGTCTTCTCCAGCCGCGTCGCGCCCGGGCATCGCAGCCCGGGTCACGGCGTGCGTCTCCTCCCGGTGTCCGCTGGGAGGCGTACATGAAAGAACAGAACCCGAACCGGTGGCGCACGATAGACATCGTGATCGCCTCGGTGATCGCCGTGGCGTTCGGCGTCATCTTCTGGGCCTGGGGCAATCTCTGGGTCGTCACCGAGAGCGCCTTCGCCTTCTTCCCCCCGTCCCAGACCGTGCTGTACGGGGTCTGGCTGATCCCGGCCGTGCTGGGCGGGCTCGTCATCCGCAAGCCGGGCGCGTCGCTCTACACCGAGCTGGTGGCCGCGATCGTCTCCGCGATGCTCGGCGGCCCGTGGGGCATGACCGTCGTCTGGCAGGGCCTGGCGCAGGGTCTCGGCGCCGAGCTGGCGTTCGCGGGGCTGCGCTACCAGTCGTTCCGGCTCGGCGCGGCGCTGCTGGCCGGCACGCTGACCGGGGTGAGCGCCGCGGTCTTCGACTTCTTCGTGTGGAACTCGGAGGCCGCCCTCTGGTCGTACCGGATTCCGTACGCGCTGATCACCGTCCTGAGCGGCACCGTGATCGCGGGTCTGGGCTCGTGGGCGCTGGTCCGGGCGCTGGCGCCGACCGGGGTGCTGGACCGGTTCGGCGCGGGCCGGGAACGGGCAGTCATCTAGTTCATGAGTGATGTTCGGCTCAGCGGCTTCGGGTGGCGGCACGCCGGTCGCCGCGCCTGGGCGGTCCGCGAGCTGGATCTGGAGATCCGGCACGGCGAGCGGGTGCTGCTGCTCGGTCCCTCGGGGGCCGGCAAGAGCACCCTGCTCGCCGCGCTCGCCGGCCTGCTGCCCGAGGACTCCGGCGAGTCCGAGGGCGCCATCGAGATCGACGGCCTGGATCCGCGCAAGGCCCGCGACCGTGTCGGCATCGTCTTCCAGGATCCGCAGACCCAGCTCGTGATGGCCCGCAGTGGCGACGACGTGGCGTTCGGGCTGGAGAACCGGGGGGTGCCGTCCGGCGAGATCTGGCCACGGGTGTCCGACGTGCTGGATCGCGTCGGTTTCCCGTACCCCATCAACCGGCCCACCGCCGCGCTCTCCGGCGGCGAGGCGCAACGTCTGGCTCTGGCCGGGGTGCTGGCCATGCGGCCGGGCCTTCTGCTGCTGGACGAGCCGACCGCGAACCTGGACCCGGCAGGCGCCGGGCTGATCCGCGAGGCGGTCGCCCGGGCCACCGGCCCGGAAACCACGCTGATCATCGTGGAGCACCGGGTGGCCGAGGCCCTTCCGCTCGTCGACCGGGTGGTGGTCCTCGAGCCGGGCGGCGGGGTCCGCGCCGACGGCACACCCGAGCTGATCTTCGCCGCCTACGGCGACAGGCTCGCCGGCGAGGGCGTCTGGGTCCCCGGCTTCAGCACCCCGCCGATCAAGGCCATATCAAGATCAACCGATGATCTGGTACGCGTGACGCGCGCCGAAGTCACGAAACGCCTCCCGCCCGTCTCGTTGTCCGCCGCGGCGGGCGAGGTGGTCGCCGTGACCGGGCCCAACGGCGCCGGCAAGTCCACCCTGGCGCTGCTGCTCGGCGGCCTCCTGGCGCCGACGGCCGGCCGGGTCGAGGCGTTCGGGGACCGCCGGCCGCCGCACCGCTGGCGTGCCGCCACCCTGACCGGGCGGATCGGATCGGTCTTCCAGAACCCGGAGCACCAGTTCGTCACCGGCCGGGTCGCCGACGAGCTGGCCCTCGGCCCGCGCCGGCTGGGCCGCTCCCCCGCCGACATCCGCCGCATCGTCGACGACCTGCTGGACCGGCTGCGGCTGACCCGGCTCGCCGAGGCCAACCCGTACACCCTGTCCGGTGGGGAGGCCCGCCGGCTGAGCGTGGCCACCGCGCTGGCCACCGCGCCCCGGCTGCTGGTGCTCGACGAACCCACCTTCGGGCAGGACCGGCGCACCTGGCGGGAACTCGTCGACCTGCTCGCCGGGCTCCGCGACGACGGTCACGGGGTGGTCGCCGTCACGCATGACGACGTCTTCGTGCGTACCCTCGCCGACCGGACCGTGCCCCTCGGCGAGCCGGCGCCGGACCCGCTGCCGCGAAGGTCCCGGCCGTGAGCGTCTCCGTCGAGCCGATCGCCGACCCGGCGGCCCCGCTGGCCCGCCGCAACCCGGTCGCCAAGCTGGGCGCGGCGCTGCTGTTCACGCTGCCGCTGATCCTCACCGTGGACCCGTTCACCCCGTCCGCGGCCCTGGTCGTCGAACTGATCGCGCTGCCGTTCTTCGGCATCCGGCCGCTGCCGCTGGCCCGCCGGATGGCCCCGCTGCTGCTGACCGCGGGCGGCATCCTGGTCACGATGATCCTGTTCGCCGCGGAACGCACCGGGGACTCGCTGGTGTCGCTCGGCCCGTTCGACGTCACCACCGGCGTGCTGTCCACCGCCGCCGCGCTGGTGCTGCGGATCTTCGCGATCGCGCTGCCCGGCATCGTCGTCTTCGCCACCACCGACCCCACCGACCTGGCCGACGCGCTGGTGCAGAACGCGAAGGCCCCGGCCCGGTTCGCGATCGGCGCGCTGGCCGCGTTCCGCCTGGTGCCGCTGCTCGGGGCCGAATGGCGGGCGCTCACCCTGGCCCGGCGGGCACGCGGGGTGGACGCCGGGCGCAACCCGCTGGCCAAACTGCGGCTGTTCGCGTCGACGGCGTTCGCGCTGCTGGTCGGAGCGCTGCGGCGCGGGGTGCGGCTCGCCGTGGCGATGGACGCGCGCGGCTTCGACTCCGGGGCGACGCGCACCCACGCGCGGGTGCAACGGTTCACCGCGGCCGACGCCGTCCTGCTGGCCGCCGGGTTCCTGGCCGGGATCGCGATCCTCGCCGTGACCGTCGTGCTCGGCCTGTTCAACCCGATCATCGGCTGATCCACTTCAGCCGGCCCCGGAACAACCCTGACCACCCGCCGGGGGTTGATCCACATCAGCCGGCCGTGAGCGCCGCCTCAAACCCGCGGAACAACCCTGGGAACCCGCCGGGAGTTGATCGTTCGCCGGGTGTCCACTGGATCGACAACGGGCGTTGACCTGCTCGGGCGAGGGTGTCCGCCATGGGTCACGGCCACGATCATTCTCACGACCACTCGCATGACGCAGCCCCCGGGAACGACCTTCCCGAGGCTCTCGACCTCTCCGTGCCGGCCGCGGAGCTGTCCCCCGCCGACGCCACCCGCCGACGCTTCCTGCTCGGCGCCGGCCTGCTCGGCGCCGGTGCCGCCGCCTCCGTACTGGCCCGTCCGGGTGCCGCCGAGGCCACCGGGCCGCTCGCCGGAAAGCCGCGCACCGGCGAACTGACGTGGCTGGCCGGCGACCATCACGTCCACACGCAGTACAGCTCCGACGGCCAGTACCGGGTGATCGACCAGGCTCAGCACGGGTACGCGTACGGCCTGGACTGGCTGGTCATCACCGACCACGGCAGCACCACCCACGCCAAGATCGGTGTGGACAAGGTGAACCCGGACATCGTGAAGACCCGCGAGGAACTCAAGGGCCTGCTCACCTTCCAGGGCCTGGAGTGGAACATCCCGGCCGCCGAGCACGCCACCGTCTTCGTGCACCCGGGCCGGAACGAGGTCGAGGTCCTCAAGCAGTTCGAGACACGGTACGACGGCTCACAACTGCCCACGACCAACACCGCCACCCAGAACGAGGCCATGGCGATCGCCGGCATCAAGTTCCTCGGCGAGCAGGTGAAAGCCCGCAAGATCGACGGCGCGCTGTTCTTCGCCAACCACCCGGCCCGGCGCGGCATCGACTCCCCGCACGAGATCCGCAACTGGCGCGACGCCGACCCCACGGTCGCCGTCGGCTTCGAGGGGGCGCCCGGCCACCAGGCCGCCGGCATCCCCGCCCCGAACGGCCGGGGTGGCGCCCGCGGCTACTACGACAACAGCCCGTCGGCCGCGTCGTTCCCCGGCTACCCACTGGAGTCGTACCGCACGTGGGGTGGCTTCGACTGGATGACCGCCACCGTCGGCGGCCTCTGGGACAGCCTGCTCGCCGAGGGCAAAGCGTGGTGGATCACCGTCAACTCGGACAGCCACGTCAACTACCTGGACCAGACCGAACGCGGGCCGGGCAGCGACTTCAACGCCGACGGCAAGTACAACGACCCCGTCCACAACGGCTCGATCAACACTCAGGCCGGCGACTTCTGGCCCGGCTACTACGGCCGCACCAACGTGGGCTCGACGTCGTTCTCGTACCGGGCCGTCATGGACGGTCTGCGCTCCGGCCGGGTCTGGGTCGACCACGGCCGGCTCATCAAGGCGCTGAACGCCCGGGTCCGGGTCACCGGCGATCGCCGCTGGTCCACCGGCACCCCGCTCGGCGGTGTCCTGCACGTCAAGCGCGGCACCTCGACCGAACTGGTCCTCGACATCGACCTCCAGGACGTGCCGAACTGGGCCGGATTCATCCCGCTCCTCAAGCGCGTCGACGTGATCGTCGGCACGGTCACCGGCCCGGTCGCCGACCGCGACGCCTTCACCGCCCCCGACACCAGAGTGGTCACGTCGTTCGAGGTCACCAAGACCAACGGCAAAATCACTTTCGCGTACGACCTGGGCCGGCTCGACAAGCCGTTCTACCTGCGGGTGCGCGGCACCGACGGCAACCGCACCCAGCCCGGCCTGCTCGGCGCGTCAGTCGACCCGTACGGGCCGCGGCTCGACGTGAGCGGCGCCGCCGACCCGTGGGGCGACCTGTGGTTCTACACCAACCCCATCTGGGTTCTGCCCCGATGACCACGCCGTCTCCGGCGATCCGGCCCACGGCCCGGATCGTCGGGGTCAGCCTCGGCCACCGCACCCTGGCCGAAGCCGACCACTGGATCACGTCGCTGGCCCCGGCGCCGGTGCTGGCCTGCACCCACCTGGTAGCCACGCCCTACCCGCACGTGGCGATCAGCCTGCTCACGGCCGCCTCCCACGAGACGGATCCGGCTCTGGCGGCCGCCGCGGCCGAGGCGGCGTCCGGCCGTGACGGGCGGGCCGTCCGCTTCCCCGGTGTGGAACGCCTGACCGGCGACCTCACCGTGAGCGAGATCCTGCAGCGCAGCGCCATCTCCCGGGTCGAGGTCCTCGGCAGCGGACCGGCGGCCCCGGCGACGGTGGTGGAGACCGGCGATTTCGTCCGCCCCCGGTTCCGTTCCGGGGAACTGGTGCTGGTGACCACCCCGGCGGCGGGCGGACGGCTGATCCCGTTCGAGGCCCGCCACCCCACCCCCTGCTGCGCCGACCACTGACTCGTCGCCCGCGGCCGGGCTCGACCCCTGAGCCCGGCCCCGTCACGCTCCCATCGCGTAGATCACGCACGGACAGCCGTGCCACCCCGGTCGCGCCGTCACACACCCATTACGTGAATCGGGCGCTGGTAGCCGTACCCCGGCCGGGTTTCGAAGAGCGGGATGGGCCGCGTTCGGTGAGGGGCCCCGCCCGGCCGGACCCTACTGTGGTCGCATGTCTCGTGACTCTTTGCGACAGCTCCTGGCCGAGGCTCGCAGTGGGGTGTTGGTGTTCAGCCTCACGCCACCGCGGAGCCACGCCACTCAGGAGCGGATCAGCGAGATCGCCGAGGTCACCCAGAAACGGCTGGAAGCCCTCGATGTCGACGGTCTGATCCTCTACGACATCGACGACGAGTCCGACCGGAACCCGATCGAGCGGCCCTTCCCCTACCTGCCGACTCTTGACCCGGCGCGCTATTACAGCCGGCACCTGACCGGCTGGGAGAAGCCGGTGATCATCTACCGCTGTGTCGGGAAATACCCGGAGGACGAGCTGCGGACCTGGATGTCCGGCGTCAGCGACCAGGTGCTGACTGTCTTCGTGGGCGCCTCCTCCGGCGGAAAACCGGTCCACACCGGGCTTCGCCGGGCTCAGGAGCTGCGCCACCAGGTGCGCCCGGACCTGCCACTCGGCGCCGTCGTGATCGGGGAGCGCCGTGACGAGCATCGGCGCATGCTGGCCAAGCAGGAGTTGGGCGTCGGCTTCTTCGTGACGCAGGTGATCTACCACCTGAACGACACGAAGAACCTGCTCAGCGACTACTACCTGGAATGCCGGGAGCGCGGCGTCGACCCCCGCACGGTGATCTTCACACTGTCGCTGTGCGGCTCGCTGAAGACGCTGGAGTTCGTCCGCTGGCTCGGCGTGGACGTGCCCCGCTGGCTGGAGAACTCGATCCGCCACTCCCCCGATCCGCTCGCCGAGTCCTACCGGCAGTGCATGCTGATCGCCCGGGATCTGATGGACTTCTGCGAACACCTGGGCCTCCCCTACGGCTTCAACGTCGAGAGCGTGTCGATCCGCAAGGCCGAGATCGAGGCCACCACGGAACTGGCCGCCGACGTGGCCGCCCTCCTCGGCCGTCAGCCCTGATCGATTTCGGCCAACTCGGCTGCGGTGAGCCGAATCGCACCGGCGGCGACGTTCTCCTCCAGATGGGCGACGTCCCCGGTGCCCGGAATCGCCAGCACATGCCTGCCCTGATGCAGCGTCCAAGCGAGCCGCACCTGATGGCCGGTGACCCCGCGTTCCCGGGCAATCCGCCACTCCGGCCGCTGGCCCGCGTCTACCCGCCCGCGCTCGGCCCCGGCCGGACGCTCGGGCCCTGATAGTTTTCAGACAGGGAATGGTAGGTCAGTCGACACTTCCTGGCTCCGCGATCCACCGAACCGGCTGGCCGGTCACTTCGGCGACGCTCATGAAGTCTCGGCCGTAATGCAGGATCGTCATCCCGTGCACCTCCGCAGTGGCCGCCACCAGGAGATCGACAGGACCGGCGGATCGTTGCGCACCGCATCTCGTGAGAAGATCCTGCACCTGGGCCGCTCGCGAGAAGATCACATCCGGCATGAGGACCCAACCGTATCGATTCCGGATCGTCGACTCGAGGTCCTTTCGATGTGCTGCCGACCGGGCCGTGAAGTAGATCTCCAACTTCGTCAACGGGCACAGGGACAGGGTCCCTGCCACAAACCACGGACGCCAAGCCTCGCGCAGCCCGGCCTCACGAGCCAGCCGCATGTAGGCGCTGGTATCCACCAGGTACTCCACGGTCATCGCCGGTAGCTCCGCTTGTCCAGGAACTCGTCGAAGTCACCCGCCGCGCCCATCTCACCGAGACGCTCCAGTGCCTCGACCCGCCGGCGGACGGCGATCACCTCGCGGAGCGCAGCATTCACGGTCTCGTCGGCCGTTTTCGTACCGAGAATCTTCGCAGCCTCCATCAGAGCCTGCTCATCAATATTCATCGACTCGTCTGCCACGGCAACCCCCACGAAATTGCTCCCTCTCAACAATAGGCGACTTGCTTCTTGCCAACTTGCTTTCCGCCCAGACTAGGCGTGCGCATTGATCGACTCAAGGGTGGATCTGCTGGAAGGATGGGGGCATGCTGGTTGCCTTCTCTGTCACGCCCATCGGGACCGGCGACTCCGTCGGTGACGCCGTCGCCGAGGCGGTCCGGGTGGTTCGCGCCTCCGGTCTGCCGAACCGGACCGATGCCATGTTCACCACGATCGAGGGCGAGTGGGACGAGGTGATGGCCGTGGTCAAGCAGGCCGTCGACGCCGTCGCGCGGGTGTCGCCCCGGGTCAGCCTGTCGCTGAAGGCCGACGTCCGCCCGGGCGTGACCGGCGCGCTGACCGCCAAGGTGGAGCACATCGAGCGGGTGCTCGCCGAGTGAGGCGGCTGGTGATGTGGGATGTCGACTACACCCTGCTGAGCGGCGGCGGGGTGGCGGCCCGGGCCTGGCGGGCGGCGTTCACCGAGGTGACCGGGGTGGCCTGGCGGGACACACCGGTCTTCGGTGGGCGGACGGACACGGACATCTGCACCGAGGTGTTCGCCACGCACGGGGTCACCGACTGCACACCGGAGCGGTTCTTCGCCCGTTATGTCGAGGTGGTGCACGAGGTTCGGCACGAGTTCGCCGAGCAGGGCGCGCTGATGCCGGGCGTCCGTGAGGTGCTGGCCCGGCTGGCCGGGGACCCCGGCGTGGTGCAGACGCTGGTGACCGGCAACGTCCCGCAGGTGGCGGCGGCGAAACTGGCCGCTTTCGGGCTGGGCGGCGAGCTGGACACCGAGGTGGGCGGTTACGGCACCGATCACGCGGTGCGGGCGGTCCTGGTGCGCCGCTGTCTGGAGCGGGCGCAGGCCAAGTACGGCGAGACCTTCCACCCGGTGGTGATCGGCGACACGGTCAACGACGTGACGGCGGCATTGGCGAACGGGGCGGTCGCGGTCGCCGTGGCGACGGGCCGCACCGCCGCGGCGGACCTGGCCGCGGCGGGCGCGCATGTGGTGCTGCCGGATCTGGCGGACACCGACGCCGCCGTGCAGGCGCTGGTTACGTCGGGCTGACCGGGTTCGGCAGGGCCCCGCCGAAGCGGCGGTCGCGCTGGGCGTAGAGCTCGCACGCATACCACAGGTGGCGGCGGTCGAAGTCGGGCCAGAGCGTGTCGAGGTAGACCATCTCCGCATACGCCGACTGCCAGAGCAGGAAGTTGGAGGTGCGCTGCTCGCCGGACGGGCGCAGGAACATGTCCACCTCGGGGATCTCCGGGTGGTAGAGGTACCGCGCGATGGTCTTCTCGTTGACCTTGTCGGCCTTGAGTTTGCCGGCCGCCACGTCGCGGGCGATGGCCGCCGCGGCGTCCGCGATCTCCGCCTGGCCGCCGTAGTTGACGCAGAACTGGAGGGTGAGCGTGCTGTTGCGGCGGCTCATCTCCTCGGCGGTCTGCAGTTCGGAGATGACGCTCTTCCACAGCCGGCCGGCCCGTCCGGACCAGACGACCCGGACCCCCAGCTCGACGAGCTGGTCGCGGCGGCGGCGGATGACGTCCCGGTTGAAGCCCATGAGGAAGCGCACCTCGTCGGGTGAGCGCTTCCAGTTCTCGGTGGAGAACGCGTACGCCGAGAGGTAGGGGATGCCGATCTCGATGGCGCCCTCGATGGTGTCGAAGAGCGAGTGTTCCCCCTGCTCGTGGCCTTTGGTGCGGGCGAGCCCGCGGTCCTTGGCCCAGCGGCCGTTGCCGTCCATGACGATCGCCACGTGCTTCGGCAGCGCGGCCGCCGGTAACTGGGGTGGCCGGGCGCCGGAGATGTGTGGGGTGGGCGGACGCGGGCTCAAGGGTTCAACTCCCGTCGATCGACAAGCGGAAGCGAGCGCAGCGCCCGCTCCATGTGCCATTGCAGGTGGGCGGCGACCAGGCCGCTGCACTCGCGGCGCGCCGAGGCCTCGGCGGCGTCCGCGACGGTCCAGTCGCCGGAGGTGAGGGCGGACATCAGGCCGAGGGTGGCCGGGCTGGGGTGGGCGGCGCCGGGTGGCCGGCAGTCGGGGCAGACCGCGCCGCCGGCGGGGACGGCGAAGGCGGCGTGCTGCCCGGCGGTGCCGCAGACCGCGCACTCGGTGAGCGCGGGGGCCCAGCCGGCGAAGGCCATGGCCCGCAACAGGTACGCGTCGAGCACCAGACCGCCCAGGTGCTCGCCGGCGGCTAGGGCTTTCAGCGCGCCCAGGGTGAGCTGGAAGAGTCGCAGCGCGGGCTCCCGCTCGACGGGGGTGAGCCGCTCGGCGGTCTCACAGATGGCGCTGGCCGCCGTGTAGCGCGGGTAGTCGGTGAGGAAGCTCTTGCCGAACAGGGTGACCGCCTCGACCTGGCTGACCGAGTGCAGTGAGCTGCCCAGGCCTTCCGGGGACCCGGCGAGTTGCAGGTCGATGTGGCCGAACGGTTCGAGCCGGGCACCGAAGCGGGAGTTGATCCGGCGGACCCCACGGGCGACGGCGCGCAGCCGGCCGTGCCGCCGGGTCAGCAGGGTGACGATCCGGTCGCTCTCGCCCAGTTTCTGCACACGGAGAACCACCGCGTCGTCGCGGTAGAGCTGGCGGCGGTATCCGGCGGGCACCCCGCCATTCTGCCCGGTACCTACGACAGACCCTGACCCGGATCTCAGGGTCGACTCCGGGACGGGACCCGATGGCCTGAGCGGGCGACCCGAATAGGTTCACCTCATGACCCGAAGAGTTGCTCTGATCCTCGCCGCCGTCACGGCGGGCGGTGCCCTGGCCGGCTGCGACGGCGCGGTGGGCGCGCGACTGACCTTCGAGGACACCGAGACCGTCAAGATCACCGAGATCGTGTTGTCCGGGCGGCACAGCGACGTGACGGTCTCGGCGAGCGAGTCGACGACCGAGACGACGATCCGGCGGATCATCCATGGCGGGTCCGACCCGGGCTCCACCTACCAGCGGTCCGGCGGTGTGCTCACCCTCACCTCCGACTGCGGGCGGGACTGCAACGTCTCCTACGAGATCAGCGCCCCGGCCGGGGTGACCGTGCGGGGCGAGCTGACCTCCGGCGACGTCGGCCTGAGCGGGGTCGGGCCGGTGGATCTGCGGCTCACCTCCGGGGACGTGATGGTGGATCACGGCACCGGGCCGGTGAAGGTGCGGGCGACCGCCGGCGATCTCAACGTGGTGGGCCGGTCCGAGGTGACCCTGGAGGCCCAGTCCGGCGACATCGGGGTGATGAACGCGACCGGCCCGGTCACGGTCCGCACCACTTCGGGCGACATCGACGTCCAGCTGGCCGAGGCGTCGTCGGTGACCGCCACGGCCACCAACGGCGACGTGCAGGTCATGGTCCCGGCCGGCTCCTACCGGGTCCGGACCGGCTCCAGCTCGGGCGACCAGGAGGTGGCCGGCGTCACCGACGACCCGAAGGCGACCGACGTGCTGGACGTGCGCACCCGGGCCGGCGACGTGAGCGTCATCGGAGGCTAGACACCGGGCTGGGCGCGGCCGGGGCCGGTGCCGGGGCCGGGGAGACCGGGACCGGGATCCGCCGTCCGGGCAGCAGTGTGGCCCGGCGCCCGGCGGCCAGGTCCTCCACCCAGCCGACCGCGGCGATCACCACACCGAGCAGCAGAACGACCACGGCCGTACGCCACCCGATGCCGACCCACCCCTGAAGCGGCAGGTCGTGGCGCTCACCCCACTGGGTCACCGCGACGATGACCGGCACGTGCCAGAGGTAGATCGTCAGCGCCCGGGCGTTCAGCACGGTCAGCAGCCGGTGGCCGCGCACCCGCGGCCGTACGCATCCGAGCACGACCAGGATGAACGCCGCCGACCAGAGCGCGTTGCCGAGTGGGATGTCGTTGAGGTCGTACCCCCGCGGCCCGGGGTGGGTGAGCACCCAGGCGGCCGCCGGGACGGCGAGGGCGGCCGCGATGCCGAGCAGCCGTTTACGGCCGATCCGCTCCAGGTGCCCGTCGTGGTGGGCGAACCCGAGCAGCCATGCCCCGCCGTACAGGGCCAGGCTCTGTGCCACCGGCGGCACGGTCGCCCCGGACAGGGTGATCGCGAGCAGCGCCGCGAACGGGGCCAGCACGACCGGGACGGGGAACCTGCGGTAGAGCGGCAGCGCGAGCGGCGACAGCAGCACCATCCAGAGGAAGTCCCGCAGGTACCACGTGTGACTCAGACCCTGCATCCACCAGCCGGTGGCCTCCGGGGTGTCCAGCGGGAACCCCCAGAGCAGGAGCATCGCACTCGGGGCCGACGTGCCGGTGGCCAGCATGGTCGCGACGGCGATCGCGGCGATCACCCACAGGGAGGGCAGCAGCCGGCGGATCCGCCGCTCCACCGCCCACACCCCGAACCGGTCCAGCGAGGCCGCCATCAGCGACCCCGCCAGGGCGAACATCACCGACATGGCCGGCAGGACCACGGTCAGCGTGGTCCAGCCGGTCAGGTGATAGACGACCACCCGGACGGTCGCCACAGCGCGCAGCAGGTCCAGGTACCGATTTCGCATGGCCCAAGGTGTTACCCCCGGGTGGGTAACCTGTGCAAACTATGGTGAAGTTCACCATAGTTGGGAAATGTCCACTTATCGATCAAAAACCGAGCTTGCGCAGTTGTTTCGGATCGCGCTGCCACTCCTTGGCGACCCGAACGTGGAGATCCAGGTAGACCCGCCCACCGATCAGGTTCTCGATCTCCGTACGCGCGCGTGAACCGACCTCCTTGAGCCGCGCGCCCCGGGTCCCGATCACGATCGACTTCTGGCTGTCACGCTCCACGTAGAGATCCGCGTAGATCCTGGTGAGCTTGCCCTCGACCAGCATCTCCTCCACCAGCACGGCGATCGAGTGGGGCAGCTCGTCACGTACCCCCTCGAGCGCCGACTCCCGGATCAGCTCGGCGATCAGCACCTGCTCCGGCTCATCGGTCAGCACGTCGTCCGGGTACAGCTGCGGCGACTCCGGAAGGTAACGGACCATCACATCGGTCAGCGTCTCCACCTGATGACCCGAGACCGCGCTCACCGGAACGATCTCCGCGAAGTCGTACAACTTCGAGACATCGAGCAGCCGCTGCGCCAAGGTGGCCGGATCGACCAGATCCACCTTCGTGACCACCGCGATCACCTTGGCCTTCAGCGCGCCGATCTCCGACGAGATGAACCGGTCACCACGCCCGATCGGCTCGTCCGCCGGGAAACACACCCCGATCACGTCGACCTCGCTCCACACCTCGCGGACCAGATCGTTCAGCCGCTCGCCGAGCAGGGTCCGGGGACGGTGCAGGCCAGGCGTGTCGACCAGGACGACCTGCGCATCCGGCCGGTGCAGAATGCCACGGATCACATGCCGGGTGGTCTGCGGCTTGCTCGAGGTGATCGCGATCTTCTGACCGACGATCGCATTTGTCAGCGTCGACTTGCCGGCGTTGGGCCGTCCGACGAAACACGCGAAGCCCGCCCGGTAAACCCCGTCCTCGCCCTTCGCGGCAACCGCGGCCGTGTGCTGGTGCACCTTCCGCGACGACCCCTTCCCGGTACGCGGTGGACCGTCCGCAGAAGCACCACCCCGTCCCCGGAAGCTCCCGGGCACTCCGGCCTTACCCGTAGATCTGCCCTCACTCCCGCTTCGGCGGGGCACGTCACCCGTACCCGGGACGGAAGAAGCCCGGCCCGCGCCGGAGCCGTCACGCGACCGCCCACGCTGCTCCGTGCCCTGATCCGCGGCCCGGCGGGCCGCCCGCCGCTCCTGACGCCGCAACTCGTTGCGCTCGCCCGCGGTGAGCCGCCGCTCACCCGGCGCCTGACCGCCCTGCTCAGCGGACCGGCCACCGTCGACCGGCGCCTGACCACGCTTCTCCGGCGCCACACCGCGCTTCCGGGCAGCCTCGCCGCCCTTCTCCGAAGCCTGGCCACGCTTGTCGAACGCCGGGCCGCTCTTCTGCGGAGCCTGGCCACGCTTGTCGAACGCCTGGCCGCTCTTCTGCGGAGCCTGGCCACGCTTCTCCGGCGCCGGACCACGCCGGCCGTCGGCCGGACCGGCCGCTCGACCACGCTTCGCCGCAGCCTGACGGGGCTTCCTCGGAGACTGACCGCGCTTGCCGGGCTCCTCCGCCATCACTGGGTGACCGTGCCGAGCAGCGTGCCGCTGGGGCCCACCACATGGATCGGCGCATCCACCGCCAGATCACGCACCGCGGCATGGCCGGCACTCTCGAGCGCCGGCGCCTCGGTCACCACCGCCGCCGCCTCCAGGCGGGTAGCCCCCGACGAGGCCGCCTGCGCGACCGCCGCCTGGAGCGCCGACAGCGACAGGTGCGGCAACGCCACGGTCGCCGCCGCGTAGGTACGGCCGTCCTGGTCTCGCACCGCCGCACCCTCGGAAGCGCCCACCCGGGCACGGGAACTGCGCGCGAGAGTGACCAGTTTGGTGTCCTCCGCGCTCAGCGGGACGGCGGTGGGGGCAAAGGACTGCTCAGGCATCGGCGGGCTGTCTTTCCTCGTTCTCGGCAACGTTCTCATCGTCCTGCTCGGCGGCCGGTTCCGGGCGCACCCGGCGCACCAGCACCGAGTCGATCCGGTTACGCCGGCCGCTGGCACCCTCGGCGATCAGGTGCAGGCCCCCGACCTCCGCCTCGGCACCGGGAATGGGGACCCGGCCGAGCGTCTGCCCGAGCAGACCACCGACCGTCTCCACCTCGTCGGCGGGCAGCTCCACGCCGAACACCTCGCCCAGATCCTCGATCGGCAACCGTGCGGCCACCCGCACCGAGCCGTCCTCCAGATGCTCGATCGGGGGGCGTTCCACGTCGTACTCGTCGGTGATCTCGCCGACGATCTCCTCAAGGATGTCCTCGATCGTCACGAGGCCGGCGGTGCCACCGTACTCGTCCACCACGATCACCAGATGATTGCGGGCCGCCTGCATCTCGGAGAGCAGGTCGTCGACCGGCTTCGACTCGGGCACGAAGTTGGCCGGGCGCATCGCGTCGGCCACCGCCTGCGCGGCCGCCGCGGGATCGCCGTTCTGAGTGAGCCGGATGACGTCCTTGAGATAAAGCACACCCAGCACGTCGTCGACACTCTCGCCGATCACCGGAATCCGCGAGAACCCCGACCGCAGAAACAGGAACAGCGCCTGCTGCAGAGTCTTGGGAGCCTCGATCCACACCATCTCGGTACGCGGAACCATCACCTCACGCGCGATCGTGTCACCGAGAGTGAACACCGAGTGGATCATCTCACGCTCGCCGTGCTCCACCACACCACGCTGCTCGGCCAGATCGACCAGCTCACGCAACTCCACCTGGCTGCCGAACGGGCCCTCCGGGAACCCCTTACCCGGAGTCACCGCGTTGCCGATCAGGATCAGCAGCTTGGCCAGCGGATTGAGCACCCTGCCCAGCCAGCGCACCAGCGGGGCGGTGGCACGACCGACCGCGTACGCGTGCTGGCGCCCCAAGGTGCGCGGAGCCACCCCCACCACCACGAAGCTGACCAGCGTCATGGCGCCGGCCGACACCAGCGCCGCCCGCCAGCCCACCCCCCAGGTGTCGACCGCGACCAGCGCGACCAGCGTGGTGGCGGTCAGCTCACAGAGCAGCCGCAGCAGAAGCAGCAGATTGACATAGCGGACCACGTCGGAGGCGACCGCCGCCAGCGCGCCCGCGCCCCGCCGGCCCTCCCGGGCCAGCTCGGTGGCGCGCGCGTGCGAGACGGTGCCCAGCGCGGCGTCGGTCATCGAGGCCAGGCCGGCGAGCAGCACCAGCCCGACCGCGAGTGTGATGAGTTGCAGGTCCGGCAGGCCGGCCGACGCGGGGTCCACGATCAGCCGGCTTTACGCCCGGCGCGCCAGCTCTGCAGCAACTTGTTCTGCAGGGCGAACATCTCCCGCTCCTCCTCCGGCTCGGCGTGGTCGTAGCCGAGAAGGTGGAGCGCTCCGTGCACGGTGAGCAGGTGCAGCTCGTCGGCGGCGGCGTGCCCGGCCACGGTCGCCTGCTTGGCGGCCACCTCCGGGGAGAGCACGATGTCGCCGAGCAGGGCCGGCTCACCGGTGCCGGACTCGCCGGGGCCGTGATCGACACTGCCCTCGTCCATCGGGAACGCGAGCACATCGGTCGGGCCGTCGCTGCCCATCCACCGATGGTTCAGCTCGGCCATGTAGTCGATGTCGACGAGCAGGATCGACAGCTCAGCGAGCGGGTTGACACCCATCTCGTCCAGGGCGTGCCGGGCAACCGCGAGGATCGCGTCGGTGTCGACCTCGACTCCCGACTCGTTGGCGATCTCGATGGACATAGTGGTGCGATTACCCCTTGCGAATCAGCGCCGACGGCCCGGCGCCCGGCCACCGCTGGCGGCCCGGCCCGGCACGGCGTGGACGGATTGTGCGGTCTGTTGCTCCTGGTCGGCGTCGTACCGCGCATACGCGTCGACGATCTCGGCGACCAGCCGGTGCCGCACCACGTCGGAGCTGGACAGCTCCGCGAAGTGTACGTCCTCCACATCGTGCAGGATCTGCCGCACGATCTTGAGGCCGCTGGTCGTCCCGCCGGGCAGGTCGACCTGGGTGACGTCACCGGTCACCACGATCTTCGCCCCGAAGCCCAGCCGGGTCAGGAACATCTTCATCTGCTCAGGCGTGGTGTTCTGCGCCTCGTCGAGAATGATGAACGCGTCATTGAGCGTTCTTCCGCGCATATAGGCCAGCGGCGCGACCTCGATCGTCCCGGCGGCCATGAGGCGCGGGATGGTCTCGGGGTCGAGCATGTCGTGCAGCGCGTCGTAGAGCGGCCGCAGATAGGGGTCGATCTTCTCGGTCAGCGTGCCCGGCAGGAAACCGAGCCGCTCCCCCGCCTCGACCGCCGGCCGGGTCAGGATGATCCGGTTGATCTGCTTGGCCTGGAGCGCCTGCACCGCCTTGGCCATGGCCAGATACGTCTTACCGGTGCCGGCGGGGCCGATGCCGAAGACGATGGTGTTCTTGTCGATGGCGTCGACGTAGTGTTTCTGGCCCAGTGTCTTGGGCCGGATGGTGCGCCCGCGACGGGACAGGATGTTGAGGGTGAGCACCTCGGCGGGACGCTCCGAGGTGTTCTCCTCGAGCATCCGCAGGGTGCGGCGGACAGCGTCGACGCTGAGCATCTCCCCCTTCTCGATCAATTCGATCAACTCGGAGAAGAGGCGCTCGGCCGTCGCGTTCTCGGCCGGATCGCCGGTGATGGTGATCTCGTTGCCGCGGACGTGCACGTCGCTGTCGAGGTTGCGCTCGATGAGCCGGAGGATCTCGTCCTTGGCGCCGAGCAGGTTCACCATGATCTTCGGGTCGTTCACCGAGATCTTGGTCTGCGCCCGCACCGGGCTGGTCGAGCCAGTGCTGGATTCATTCGGCGTACCGGTCATAGGGTGGCCCGGCGGGCCTCCGCCACCTGCTCTCTATCTTCGCCACCCGGATCGGGCGGCTCGCTCAAGGATCGTGCCATCCTATCCGCTCAGCCGCCCGCCCGCCGATGCCATTATCGCCGTTTCACTCCCGGCCGCCGAACCGCCGCCCGCACTCCGGCCACGCGACGTCCAGCGGCCGTTCACTCCGGCCCGCCGCCCGCCCGCACTCCGGCCACGCGCCGCCCGGCAGCCGTCTCACTCCGGGCCGTCGGCGGCCCAGCCGCCGTCGAAGCCCTCCTGGAGCCTGGTGAACCGGTAGGTGGCCCAGTGCATCCGGACCACCGCCCCGCTGTCGTCGCGGGTCAGGCGCAGCAGTTCGCCGGCTTCCCGCCCGGAGACGGTGCGGAGCACGTCGGGCCGGTCCGGCAGCGGCTCGAAGATCGCCGGGGGCCGTCCGGCGGGCGCCTCGGCGGCGCGGGCCTGGAGCCGGCCGTCGTGCCAGGCGAAGACGAACTCCATGCCCTCGCTCCACCAGCGGCCCAGCACCGGCCGGTACGCGAGCGGGGCGGGCGGCGCGGCCCGCCAGGGCCGGATCTCCGCCGGGTCCAGGTCGGCGGCGAGCCGGAGCAGTTCGTGGACCAGTTCGTTGGTCTGCCCGGCGGTGCCGGAGGAGCCGAGGACGGCGCAGCCGAGGGCGCCCGGGTTGTCCTCGCCGCCGCGCCGGCCGTAGACGCCGGCCAGGAATCCGGGCATGGCGCCGTCGTGGCCGACGTGCATGATCCGGTTGCCTTCCGGGATCAGGATCAGGCCGAGCCCGAAGCCGGCCGCCCAGAGGGTTTCGTCGGTGGTGGTGAGCGGCCAGCGCATCTCGTCGACGGTGCCCGGGGCGAGGACTCTGCCCGCCTGGTCGACGGTCTCCGGGTCGGCCAGGAAGGCGGCCCACTTCGCCATGTCGGCCGCGGTGCTCCAGAGTTGCGCGGCCGGGGCGACGCCGCCGAGGTCGACCGGGGGTTCCGGGCGGGCCGCGTCGGAGTAGGCGTCGACCAGGTAGCCGACGGCCGCGTCCGGTGGCATGTCGATCGAGGTGTGGTCCAGGCCGAGCGGGGTGAGGACGCGCTCGGTGAGGACTTCGGCCCACGTGCCGCCGCGTAGTCCGGCGACCATCTGGCCTAGCACGGCCAGCCCGAGGTTGGAGTAGTGGAAGCGGCGGGCGTTGGGCAGGACCCGTTCGGCGCGGTCCAGTTCGGCGAGCATCCGGCCGGCGTCCGGGGCGATCAGGGTGTCCCAGACGTCGCCGTACGGCTCTCGCTGGAACCCGGCGGTGTGCGAGAGCAGCCGGCGGATCGTGGCGTCGCCGTGTGCCGGCACGTCGAGGTATTTCGCGATCGGCGCGTCCAGGTCGACCAGGCCTTCGTCGCGGGCTTGCATGACCAGCACCGCCGTGAGGGTTTTGGTGACCGAGCCGATCCGGAACCGGGTGCCCGGGCCGAGGGGGTGGTCCGGGTTGCCGGAGTCGCCGACGGTGAAGGCCCACGGCTGCCGGTCGGCGCGGTGCAGCGCGACCGAGAGCGCGGGTATCCGGCCGTCGGCCTGGGCTCGGCGGGCGGCGCGCTCGTAGCGAGGGGTCGGCTCGCTCATGCCATCGTCTCCGCTTCGCTCCGGCACGGATTCCTCGGAGCCGATGATCCGCGTGCGAGCGCGCTCATCGCCGGGCCAGCATCGGTCCGAGCGGGGCGCCGCCGACCACGTGCGCGTGCACGTGGAAGACCTCCTGGCCACCGTGCTGCCCGGTGTTGAAGATGACCCGGAATCCGTCGGTCAGGCCTTCCATCTCGGCGACCTTCGCGGCGGTGGCCAGCACGTCGGCGGCCGCGGCCGGGTCGGCGGCGAGCTCGGTCACGTTCGCGTGGTGGGCGACCGGGATGACCAGGACGTGGGTGGGCGCCTTCGGGTCGATGTCGCGGAAGGCGAGGGTGGTGTCGGTCCGGTGCACGACGGTCGCGGGGATCTCGCCGGCCAGGATGCGGCAGAACAGGCAGGTGTTTTCCACCTCATGGATCTTATGGCCGGAGGTGGGCTTAGATGGTCGTCGGACCTTCGACACACTGCTTGGGAGCGCTCTCATGGCCGAGTTCGACGACCTTCTCCACCAACTCACCCTGGAGGAGAAGGTGTCTCTGCTGACCGGGCAGGACTTCTGGTCGCTGCCGGCCGTGCCGCGCATCGGGCTGCGGTCGCTGGTCATGTCGGACGGCCCGGTCGGGGTCCGGGGCACCGGCTACACCCCCGAGGACCCGTCGGTGGCCCTGCCCAGCCCCACGGCGCTCGCCGCCACCTGGGACGCCGCGGTCGCCGAACGGGCCGGCCGGCTCCTCGGGCAGGAGTCCCGGCGCAAGGGTGTGCACGTACTGCTCGGCCCGACCGTCAACATGCACCGCACCCCACTGAACGGCCGCCACTTCGAGTGCTACTCGGAGGACCCGCTGCTCACCGGTGAGATCGCGGCCGGGTTCGTGTCCGGGGTGCAGTCGCACTCGGTCGGCACCACGGTGAAGCACCTGGTCGGCAACGACTTCGAGACCGACCGGATGACGGTGGACGTACGGATCCCGGAGCGGGCGCTGCGGGAGATCTACCTGGCCCCGTTCGAGCGGGTGACGGCGGCCGGCGGCTGGGGCGTGATGAGCGCCTACAACGGGGTCGACGGCACACCGATGGCCGCCAACGGGCGCATCCAGGACGAGATCCTCAAGCGGGAGTGGGGCTTCGACGGGGTCGTCGTCTCGGACTGGCGGGCCGCCCGGGAGACCGTGCCGGCCGCGCTCGGCGGGCTCGACATCGCGATGCCGGCCATGGACAACCCGTGGGGCCCGGCACTGGTCGAGGCGGTCCGGGCCGGTGCCGTACCGGAGGAGGTCATCGACGACAAGGTGCGGCGGGTGCTGCGGCTCGCCGCCCGGACCGGCGCCCTGGACGGGCACGCCCTGCCGGTGCCGCCGCCCGACGAGGACGGCGACGCGGTGGCGCACGAGGTGGCGGTCCGGTCGTTCGTGCTGACCCGCAACGAGGGGAACACCCTGCCACTGCGGGCCGCCGACCTCACCCGGGTCGCGGTGATCGGCGCGCTGGCCACCGACGCACGG
The DNA here is from genome assembly GCF_040656595.1 of Actinoplanes sp. NPDC049802. NCBI lineage: Bacteria > Bacillati > Actinomycetota > Actinomycetes > Micromonosporales > Micromonosporaceae > Actinoplanes > Actinoplanes sp. NPDC049802. The sequence goes on along the minus strand of NZ_JBFAMR010000020.1, from coordinate 71,069 downwards.
GTGCTCGGCGGCGGCAGCGCCCAGGTCACCCCGCGGCACGTGATCTCCCCGCTGGACGGGCTGCGCGCCGCCCTGCCCGGAGTCGACGTGGCCTACGCGGTCGGCGCCGATCCGCGCCCGTTCCTGCCGGCCGCGCAGGGACCGGACTGGGCGCCGTTCGTCTTCTCCGCCGAGGGGCACGACTTCCCGGTCGAGACGGCCACGATCCGCTGGCTCGGCGACCCGCCCGGCGGACTGGCGGTGGCCGCGATCAGCACGCTCGAACTGCGTACCGAGATCACCCCGGCGGTCGGCGGCGAGCACGTCCTGGCGGTCTCCGGGTTCGGCGCGTTCCAGCTGGTCGTCGGCGAGGAGACGCTCTACCAGGGCTCGCTGCACCCGCCCGGCACCGGTCGCGCGGACCTGCTGCTGCACCCCCGGGAGCAGCGGTTCACGGTGCGGCTGGAGGCCGGCGTGCGGGTTCCGGTGGTGCTGCGGCAGTCCTTCGAGCCGGGTACGGCCCACTCGGTCTCCACCACGCTCGGCCACCGGGCGCCCGGACCGGACGCGGAGGGCCTGATCGCCGAGGCCGTCGAGCTGGCCGCCCGCTCGGACGTGGCCGTCGTGGTGGTCGGCACCACCGAGCAGGTCGAGTCGGAGGGCTTCGACCGCACCTCGCTGGCCCTGCCCGGCCGCCAGGACGAGCTGGTGTCCCGGGTGGCGGCGGCCAACCCGCGCACCGTCGTGGTGGTCAACGCCGGATCGCCGGTGCTGCTGCCCTGGTCCGAGGAGGCGGCCGCGGTGCTGCTGACCTGGTTCCCCGGGCAGGAGGCGGGCGCCGCGCTGGCCGACGTGCTGCTCGGCGTCGCGGAGCCGGGCGGCCGCCTGCCCACCACGTGGCCGCGCCGCGAGGAGGACTGCCCGGTCCTGGAGGTGCGTCCTACGGACGGCACGCTCGCCTACGGCGAGGACATCCGGATCGGCTACCGCGGCTGGTCGGCCTGCCCGCTCTTCGCGTTCGGTTCCGGTCAGGGCTACACCACCTGGTCGTACGGGGAGATCGCGCTGGAGACCGCAGAGGTACGGGTGACGCTCACCAACACCGGCGAACGCCCCGGCCGGGAGGTCGTCCAGGTGTACCTGTCGGCGGGCCAGGCCGGTCCGGTCGACCGCCCGGACCGGTGGCTCGCCGGTTTCGCCACGGCCACGGCGGCGCCCGGCGAGACGGTGACCGTGACGATCCCGCTGCCCGAACGCGTCTTCCAGGTGTGGGACGGCGGCTGGCGGACGGTGCCCGGCGACTACACGGTGATCGCCGCGCACGCGCTCGACGACCCGCGCCTGACCGGCACGCTCACCGTCGGCTGACCCGGGGCCCTACTCAGGGCGGTGATCATCGGTCCCGCCCTGAGCACGGTCCCGGGGCGCCGGGCACGGTGGAGAGAGCGGCGGGACGACTTCGGCCGCTGACGGTCGAGACGACCATCCGGAGCGGACCGGCTCGGGACCCTCGGGCGAGGTGCGCAGCACCGTGTCGCCCGCATCGACCGGGATCACCAACGGTCGAGACGGCCGTTCAGAACGGAGAGTGCCGCGACTCCCGCTGTCGAGGTGCGCAGCACCGCGCTGCCCAGACGGACCGGGGTGGCGCCCGCCTCGCGGAAGGCCTCCAGCTCGGCGTCGCTGATGCCGCCCTCGGGGCCGACCACCAGGACGATGTCGCCCTGGTCCGGCAGCGGGGCGGTGGTGAGGCGCTCGGTGGCCTCCTCGTGCAGCACGAACGACACGGCAGCGGTGGTGAGGCGGGCCGCCACCTGCTTGGTGGAGCGGTCGGGGTCGCCCGCCACCAGGGGCAGCCAGGAGCGCCGGGCCTGCTTGGCTGCCTCCCGGGCGGTGGCCGCCCATTTGTCGCGGGCCTTGAAGCCGCGGTCGCCGCGCCACTGCGCCACCGAGCGGGACGCCGCCCACGGCACGATCTCGTCCACGCCGACCTCGGTCATCGCCTGCACGGCCAGCTCGCCCCGGTCGCCTTTGGCGATGCCCTGCACGACGACCAGCCGCGGGTCGGCGGCCGGTTCCTGACCGACGGCGGTGACCATCACGTCGACGCTGCCCCGGCCGACCGCGGTGACCTCGCCGCGCGCGGTGCCGCCCCGCCCGTCGGCGAGGATCAGCGCCTCACCGATCCGCAGCCGCTGCACGGTGGCGGCGTGATGCCCCTCCGGGCCGTCCAGCGTGTACGACGACCCCTCGGGCAGGCTCTCGACCAGGAACAGCGGCGCGGACATCCCCGGAACGCTACCCGGCCGCCCGGTCACCGCGGTCCGGCAGGGTCGGCGCGCGGGGTTTCGGGCGCAACCGCTCACGCACGTCGCGCGGGGTGGCTCGCGCTCTGGACGCGCCGGCGGCCAGCGAGACACGCCGCGCCCTCGGCGGGAGCGACGGTCCGCACCCACCACCCCGCTACGACATCCTGGTTTTGATCTTGATTTAGTGGCCGTTGAAGGCGTCGCGCATGCGGCTGAAGAAGCCGCCCTGCTTGGAGAGCTCCGCCACGTCCTCGCCGCGGGTCTTGGCGAACTCGCGCAGCATGCGCTCCTGGTCGGCGGTGAGCTTGGTCGGCGTCTTGACGTCGAGGTGCACGAACAGCTCGCCGCGGCCCTGACCGCGCAGGTGCGGGACGCCCTTGCCGCGGATGCGCAGCGTGCTGGCCGGCTGGGTGCCCGGCTTGACCTCGATGTTCTCTTCGCCGTCGAGGGTCTTGATGGTCATCCGGGTGCCGAGGGCGGCCGCGGTCATCGGCAGGGTGACCCGGCAGTGCAGGTCGTCGCCCTTGCGCGAGTAGACGTCGTGCGGCCGCTCGTGGATCTCCACGTAGAGGTCGCCGGCGGTGCCGCCGCCGGGGCCGACCTCGCCCTGCTGGGCCAGGCGGATCCGCATGCCGTCCTCGACGCCCGCCGGAATCTTCACGGTGAGTGAGCGGCGTGTCCTGATCCGGCCGTCGCCGGCGCAGGTCGGGCAGGGGCTGGGGATGACCGTGCCGTGGCCCTGGCAGTTCTGGCAGGGGCGGGACGAGACGACCTGGCCGAGGAAGGTGCGCTGCACCGACTGGACCTCGCCGCGGCCCGAGCAGACCTCGCAGGTGGCGAGGTGGGTGCCGGGCGCGGTGCCGGCGCCGGAGCACTGGGTGCACAGCACCGCGGTGTCGACGGTGATCGGCGCCTCCACTCCGAAGGCGGTCTCCACCAGGTCCAGCTCGAGGCGCAGGATGGCGTCGGCGCCCGGGCGGGTGCGCGGGCGCGGGCCCCGGGAGCCGCCGCCGGCGGCCGTGCCGAAGAAGGCGTCCATGATGTCCTGGAAGCCGACGAACGGGCCGGCGCCGCCGGCACCGCCGGGCATGCCGCCACCGGGCGCGAGCGGGTCGCCACCGAGATCGACGATCTGGCGTTTCTGGTCGTCGGAGAGGACCTCGTACGCCGCGTTGATCTCTTTGAACTTGTTGTGCGCCTCCGGATCGGGGTTGACGTCCGGGTGGTATTGCCGAGCGAGTTTGCGGTAGGCGCGCTTGATCTCGTCGTCGGTTGCCTCCCGGCTCACACCGAGAATTCCGTAATAGTCCTTGGCCACGGGGTTTGGAGTCCTCAATGTCTGCGCGAATCCGTCAATTCTGTGCCAACAGGTCGCCAACGTAGCGTGCCACTGCACGAACGGTAGCGATAGTGCCGGGGTAGTCCATCCGGGTGGGGCCCAGCACGCCGAGCCCCCCAACGATCGTGGTGCCCGGTCCGTAACCGCTGCTCACCACGGACGCCGAACGCAGGTTGTCGATCTCGTTCTCGTCACCGATCCGGACCCGGGTGGTCCGGGGTTCCAGGTCGCCGATGAGTTTCAGAAGGATCACCTCCTCCTCGAGGGCCTCGAGGACGGGCCGTAGCGTGCCCTGGAAGTCCAGCACACCGCCGCGTGTCAAGTTGGCCGTACCGGCGAGGGCGAGGCGCTCCTCACTCCGCTCGACGAGGGTCTCCAAGAGTACCGAGGCCAGACAGGCCATGGTGGCTTTCCGCTCGGGATCGTCACACTCCTCCACCAACCGCTGCACCAGCGGTGGGGTGTCGGCGAGCCGCTGGCCGGAGAGTTTCTCGTTCACCCGGCGCCGCAGCTCCCAGACGTCGCCGTCCGGCACCGGGCCGGGCAGCTCCACGAGGCGCTGCTCGACCCGGCCGGTGTCGGTGATCATCACGAGCATCAGGCGGGTGGTGGAGATGGGAACGAGCTCCAGATGGCGCACCGAGGACCGGGAGAGACTCGGATACTGGACCACGGCGACCTGGCGGGTGAGCTGGGCGAGCAGCCGGACCGTGCGGTGCACCACGTCGTCCAGGTCGACGGCGCCGACCATGAAGCGCTCGATCGCCCGGCGCTCGGCCGGGCTGAGCGGCTTGATCCTGGTGAGCCGGTCGACGAAGAGCCGGTAGCCGGCGTCGGTGGGGACCCGCCCGGCGCTGGTGTGCGGCTGCCGGATGTAGCCCTCCTCCTCCAGCACGGCCATGTCGTTGCGCACGGTGGCCGGGGAGACGCCGAGCTTGTGCCGGTCGACCAGGGCTTTGCTGCCGACCGGCTCCTGAGTGTCGACGTAGTCCTCGACGATCGCCCGGAGCACCTCGAGCTTGCGGTCATCCAGACTCATATGACCCCTCCCCCTTCTGGCACTCCTGCTAATAGAGTGCCAGTCTACGTCGCCCGGGGCGGCAGCGCGATGATCGAAAGTACGGAGGTGGACCTCGACCGGCTCGATGGCGGGTCCTAGCGTGTGTTCCATGACAGAGCCCCCGCGCCCACCGGACGACGATCCGACCGCCCGCTACCAGCCGCCCGGCGGATATCCGCCGCCTCCCTACAACCCGCCTCCGGGGTACGGCTACCGGCCCCCGGCCACCGCCGGCGACGAGCGCACCTGGATCCTGGTGGCGCACTTCGGCGGTGCGGCCGGAGCGTTCTTCGGCGGCACGTTCTTCGGCTGGATAGCGCCGCTGGTCGCGCTGCTGGCCCGGGGCAACACCTCGCCGTTCGTGCGGGAGGAGGCCGTCAAGGCGCTCAACTTCCAGCTGCTGTGGGGCATCATCGGCCTGGTCGGCAGCTTGCTGATCTGCGTCGGGGTGGGCATCTTCGTGGTCGGCGCGGCCTGGCTCATCGCCACCGTCCTGGGCGTCGTCGCCGGGGTGAAGGCGGCCAACAACGAGCCGTTCAACTATCCGCTGAGCGCCCGCTTCATCAAGTGAGGCTCACACCACGTCCCGGATGACCGCGTCGGCCAGCAGGCGGCCGCGCAGCGTGAGCACGACGCGGCCGTCGTCGTACGCCCCCGGTTCGAGCAGCCCGTCCGCCAGGGCCCGCGCGGCGCCGGTGGCATCGACCCGGTCCAGACCGATGCCGTCGCGCAGCCGCACCCGGAGCATGACGTCCTCCATGTGCCGGTCGGCGGCGCTCAGCGTCTCCCGGCCGTGGCCCGGCGAGGTCCCGGCGGCCAGGCGTTTCGCGTAGGTGACCGGGTGTTTGACGTTCCACCAGCGGACCCCGCCGACGTGGCTGTGCGCGCCCGGCCCGAGACCCCACCAGTCGGCGCCGGTCCAGTACAGGAGGTTGTGCCGGCATTCGGCGTCCTTCCTCGCCCAGTTGGACACCTCGTACCAGTCGAGGCCGGCCTCACTCAGCGCGGCCTCGGCGGCCAGGTAACGGTCGGCGGCCACGTCGTCCGAGGGGTACGGCAGCTCGCCCCGGCGCATCCGCCCGGCCATCCGCGTGCCGTCCTCGACGATCAGGGCGTAGGCGCTGACGTGGTCCACCCCGGCACCGATCACCGCCCGCAGGGAGGCCGCGAAGTCCTCCGCGCTCTCCCCCGGCGTCCCGTAGATCAGATCCAGGTTGACGTGCTCGAACCCGGCCGCGCGGGCCTCCTCTGCGGCCCGGGGCGCGCGCCCGGCGGTGTGCCGGCGGTCCAGGACGCGCAGCACGTTCTCCGCGGCCGACTGCATGCCCAGCGAGATCCGGTTGAAGCCGCCGGCCCTCAGCGCCCGCAGGTAGGCCGGGTCGACCGACTCCGGGTTGGCCTCGGTGGTCACCTCGGCGCCCGGCGCGAGGCCCCAGGTACGGTCGATGCCGTCCAGGATCCGGGCCAGGTCGCCGGCCGGCAGCAGGGTGGGTGTGCCGCCGCCGACGAAGACGGTCCGCACCGGGCCGGGCTCGATCACCCGCGCGGCGAGGGCCAGCTCGGCCAGGACGGTGTCCGCGTACTCGTCGCGGCTCGCCCCGCCGCCCAGCTCGCTCGCCGTGTACGTGTTGAAGTCGCAGTAGCCGCAGCGGCTGGCGCAGAACGGCACGTGGACGTAGACGGCGAACCCGTCCTTGCCGACCTCACGGGTGGCGTCGTCGGGGAGCGACCCGTCGTCGGGTACGGGTTCACCATCGGGGAGTGCGCCGGCCATCCGGCAAGCGTAGTTAAGGTTCCCGGCATGGATCTGGTCCGTACCGCCACCGACGCCGGGGTGACCACCCTCACCCTGGACAACCCCGGCAACCGCAACGCCCTCTCCACCGCCCTGCTCCGGCGGATGCTCGACGCGCTGGCCGCGTCGGCGGCCGACCCGGAGTCGCGGGTGGTGGTCCTGTCCCACACCGGCCCGGTGTTCTGCTCCGGCGTCGACCTCAAGGAGACCGCCGCGGCCCGCCCCGGCGACCGGCTGCCCGCCGAGATGCTCGCCGACGTGCTCGCCGTGCTCTGGGAGTTCCCCAAGCCGGTGATCGCGCGGATCGGCGGTCCGGCCCGGGCCGGCGGCCTCGGCCTGATCGGCGCGGCCGACATCGCGGTCTGCGCCCGCTCGGCGACGTTCGCCTTCACCGAGGTGCGGCTCGGGGTGATCCCGGCGGTGATCAGCTCCACCGTGCTGCCCCGGCTGGCGCCCCGGGCCGCCGCCGAGCTCTACCTCACCGGCGACGTCTTCGACGGGACCCGGGCCGCGGAGGTGGGCCTGGTCACCGCGGCGGTCGCCGAGGACGACCTGGACGCCACCGTCGCGGCCTACTGCGCGTCGCTGCTCCGCGGCGGCCCGCTCGCCCTCGCCGGCACCAAACAACTTCTCCGGCGTACGCGCGCCGAGTCCATCCGTACCGACCTGGCCGATCTCGCACAACGGTCGGCCGGATACTTCAAGTCCGCGGAGGGCCGGGAGGGCGTGGCGGCGGCCCGGGAGAAGCGGGATCCGGGCTGGGTCCGGTGACCCGCCCGGCCGTCTCGCAAGGTGTGATCCACACCGCCCTGATGAAAGGGCCACCAGTCACGGCGGGGCACGAGCGGTCGTTGTCTAGGCTTGGCGTCCGGCTCGGCTGAGGAGGTGACGGTGCGTACCAGATCGATCGTGGGTGTGATCGCCGCCCTGACACTCGTCGGCACGCTCGGCGTGGTCGTGCTGATCAGCAACCTGACGGGCAGCATCAAGCTGCCCCAGCTCGGCCCGGAGTGCACCGTCAAGGCCGACGGCGAGGTCACCCTGGACACCGCGCAGATGGCCAACGCCGCCACGATCGCCGCGGTGGGCGTGCGCCGGGGCATGTCCGAGCAGGCGGTCGTGGTCGCGCTCGCCACCGCCTTCCAGGAGTCCGAGCTGGAGAATCTGGACGGTGGGGACCGTGACTCGGTCGGCCTCTTCCAGCAGCGGCCCAGCCAGGGCTGGGGCACCGTGGAGCAGATCATGGACCCGAGGTACTCGGCCGGCAAGTTCTACGCGGCCCTGAAGAAGGTCAAGGGCTGGGAGAAGATGCGGGTCACCGACGCGGCCCAGAAGGTGCAGCGGTCGGCGTACCCGAACGCCTACGAGAAGTGGGCCGACGAGTCCCGGGTGCTGGCCGCCGCGCTGACCGGCCGGGCCACCGGCGCCGTCGAGTGCGTCGTCCCGGACACCCCGGCGATCCGCGGCGCCGAGGCGGCTACCGCCCTGCTCAGCAGCCTCCAGCTGGACTGGGGCAAGAAGCTGGCGGGTCAGGCCCGCAGCGCCGAGAGGGCCGGCCTGACCGTGGCGGTGGCCGATGCCAGCGTGGGCTGGCGGTTCGCGCACTGGCTGGTCTCGCACGCCTCGGCCACCGGCCTCGAACGGGTACGTTTCGGTGATCTCGAGTGGCACGCCCCGGAGGGAAAGTGGCAGCCGGTGACCGACGGCGGCGCCGGCGATCAGGCGCAGGTGGTAGCTGAGGTCTTCCATTGAGCCGGCCCCGGAATTATCGGTGACTACCCGTGACGTGGCGCTGCGTATACCTCCGCATAGACAGTGCGCAACCTCCCTGGTACTAAGTAGGTCGTGCTGAGCGCGATCGCGTGGATCCTGCTGGGCGCGGGAAGCGCCGGCGCCATCCTGATCGGCGTGCGCCGGCACCGCCCCGCCCGGCGTTCCCCGTGGCTGCTGCTCGCCGCGTCGGTCACCGCCCTGGCGGCCGGCGACGTCTGGTACGCACTGGACCGCATGCCCCTCGCCGACACCGCCTACCTGGCGATGTTCGCGCTGGTCACACTGAGTCTGCTCCAGTTCACCCGGGGCGGCGCCCTGCTCGCCGACCGGGCCCGGCTGATCGACCTGGTCGCCTTCGCCTGCGCCGCCCTGCTCGTCGTCTGGGTCTTCGTGATCAGTGCCGCCGACCGGTTCGGCGCCGTCTCCCCCGCCGACGTGATCGGCGCCCTGCTGCTGATCGGCGTGGCCGGCCGGCTGGTCGCCGCCGACCGCCGCAACGTCTCGGCGATCCTGCTGCTCACCGGCGCGGTCGGGCTGCTCGCCGGGGACGTCCTCTACCCGCTCACCGAGAGCCTGCCGGCCGAGTCGGCGTACGTGCTGCTCTACCTGGCATGGGGGCTGTCCGCGCTGCACCCGTCGATGCGCCGGCTCACCGAGCCGCGCCCGGCCCAGCCGTCGCCCTGGCGGTTCCGCGACACCAGCCTGCTCGCCGCGTCCGCGGCCACACCCCCGGTCGTGCTGATCATCGAGGCGCTGTCCGGGACCGTCCGCGACGGGCTGGTGATCGCGATCACCGCCGCGATCACCCTGGTCCTCACCATCACCCGGCTCGCCGACGCCATCCACCACCACAGCCAGGCGCTCAACCGGGAACGCGGGCTGCGTACCGCCACCACCGCCCTCGTCGCGGCCGCCGACCCGCCGGCCGTCGAAGCCGCGGCCCGCGCCGCCGTCATCCGCCTGCTGCCGTCCGCCACGGTCCGCCGGGTGCTGCTCGCCGCCGACGACGGCCGGATGGCCCGGGAAGGACTGCCCGCCGCGCCGGCCGGCGCCGGATCCCGCAGCTGGTGGATCGCGGCCACCGACCCCGACGAGCGCACCCTGGTCTGCCCGCTCCGGCTCGAGCCGCTGGCCGTGGCCCGGCCCAGCGGCGGCGCCCTGGTCATCACCGGCCGCCGTGAGGCCCTGATCGCCGGGCGCGACGCCCTCGAGGTGCTCGCCGGGGAGACCGCGCTGGCCCTGGACCGGATCACCCTGGTCGAGGCGGTCGGCCGCCGCGACAGCGACCTCTACCTGCGGGCGGTCACCGGCAACACGGCGGAGATCATGGCGGTGATCGACTCCGACCGCCGGATCCGGTACGCCAGCCCCGGGCTGCGACGGCTGGCCGGGGGCGAGGAGCTGCCTCCGCTCACGGTCCTCGACGACCTCATCCATCCGGACGACCGGGAGAGCGTACGAAGCGCCCTGTCCACCAAGGGCGACGGGACGGTGCACTGCGCCGTCCAGCGGGCGGACGGGTCACAGGCGCTGGTCGAGATCAGCTACCGGGACCTGCGGCAGGATCGGCTCGTCCAGGGACTGGTCGTGACGTTGCGGGTGGCCGGCAGCCGGGCCGAGGCGGTCCCGCAGCAGGGCGGGGACCTGCCGGCGTGGGTCAACCGGCGAAGCGCCCAGCACAAATTCCGGTTCTGATCCCGCGCCTCCGACACGGAAAAGCCGGCCCGCGGGGGCGGGGCCGGCATTTCCGTCTTTCGTCAGGCCACGGTCATCGGGTCAGGCGGCGACGGCCACCGACACCGGCGACCAGCGCCACACCGATCGCGGCCAGGGCCACCTGGAAGAAGAACTCGATCCAGTCGAAACCGGCGGTGTTCGCGACACCCGCGGCCCGGGCGATCACGGTGCCCAGCAGCGCGGCCACCACACCGACGACAACGGTCAGCCACAGCGGGATGTTCTGGCGGCCCGGTACGACCAGGCGACCGAGCACGCCGATGACCGCGCCGACGATCAGGGCGACGATGATGCCGGTGAGCGTGAGTTCCATGAGGTTCCTCCTCGGGGGTGGAGCTTGATGGTTGCGTCCGTCGAGCCCCTGAGTTCCCGACCCCTCGAGAAATCAAACCGCCCTATTTCTTGCCTGGCCCCTTCGCGTCAGATGTGTCGGAGGTGGAGAGCGCGGCGATGAAGGCCTCCTGCGGAACCTCCACACGGCCCACCATCTTCATCCGCTTCTTGCCCTCCTTCTGCTTCTCCAGCAGCTTCCGCTTCCGGCTGATGTCACCGCCGTAGCACTTCGCGAGCACGTCCTTGCGGATCGCGCGGATCGTCTCGCGGGCGATGATCCGGGAGCCGATGGCCGCCTGGATCGGCACCTCGAACTGCTGCCGCGGGATGAGTTTCTGCAGCTTGGCGGCGATCGTCGTGCCGTACGTGTACGCCTTGTCCTTGTGCACGATCGCGCTGAAGGCGTCGACCGGCTCGCCGTGCAGCAGGATGTCCACCTTCACCAGGTCGGCCACCTGCTCGCCGGAGGGCTCGTAGTCGAGTGACGCATACCCCTTGGTCTTGCTCTTCAGCTGGTCGAAGAAGTCGAAGATGATCTCCGCGAGCGGAAGGGTGTAACGCAACTCCACCCGTTCGGAGGACAGGTATTCCATGCCGAGCAGGCTGCCCCGGCGGGACTGGCACAGCTCCATGACGGAGCCCACGTACTCGTTCGGCACCAGCACCGTGGCGCGCACCACCGGCTCGTGGATCTCGGCGATCTTCCCGGTCGGGAACTCGCTCGGGTTGGTGACCACCGTCTCCTTCGCGTCCTCGGTGATCACCTGGTAGACCACGTTCGGCGCGGTCGAGATCAGATCCAGGCCGAACTCGCGCTCCAGCCGCTCGCCGATGATCTCCAGGTGCAGCAGGCCCAGGTAGCCGACGCGGAAGCCGAAGCCGAGTGCCGCCGACGTCTCCGGCTCGTAGGTGAGCGCCGCGTCGTTGAGCTTCAGCTTGTCGAGGGCGTCACGCAGCGCCGGATAATCCGATCCGTCGATCGGGTAGAGGCCCGAGTAGACCATCGGCTTCGGGTCCTTGTAGCCGCCGAGAGCCTCCTTCGCCGGCCGGTTGTTGCCGGTGACGGTGTCGCCGACCTTCGACTGGCGGACGTCCTTCACACCGGTGATCAGATAGCCGACCTCGCCGACGCCGAGAGCGCCCGCCTTCTCCATCTCGGGCGACACCACACCGATCTCGAGCAGCTCGTGCACGGCGCCGGTGGACATCATCTTGATCCGGTCGCGCGCCTCGATCCGGCCGTCGATGACCCGGACGTAGGTGACGACGCCGCGATACACGTCATACACCGAGTCGAAGATCATCGCGCGAGCCGGGGCGGCCGCGTCACCGACCGGCGCCTGGAACTGCCGGACGATCTCGTCGAGCAGGTGATCCACCCCGACACCGGTCTTGCCGGACACCCGCAGCACGTCGGACGGCTCCACGCCGATCAGCTTGGCGAGCTCCTCCGCGTACTTCTCCGGCTGCGCCGCCGGCAGGTCGATCTTGTTGAGCACCGGGATGATGTGCAGGTCGTTCTCCATCGCCAGATACAGATTGGCGAGGGTCTGCGCCTCGATGCCCTGCGCGGCGTCCACCAGCAGGATCGCGCCCTCACAGGCGGCCAGGCTGCGGGAGACCTCGTAGGTGAAGTCCACGTGACCCGGGGTGTCGATCATGTTGAGGACCGCGGTCTCGCCCCGCTGGTCGCCCTCCCGAACAGTCCAGGGCATGCGCACGGCCTGCGACTTGATGGTGATGCCGCGCTCGCGTTCGATGTCCATCCGGTCGAGATACTGCGCACGCATCTGGCGCGGGTCGACCACCCCGGTGATCTGCAGCATCCGGTCGGCCAGCGTCGACTTGCCGTGGTCGATGTGGGCGATGATGCAGAAGTTGCGGATGCGGCTCGGATCGGTCGATCCGATCACGTTCACGCCGGGGTCGAGCGGTCCAGGCACGGTCGTCCGTTCTTCTCGGGCTGGTTTTCGGGTTCGGGTGAGCGCCGGGCTTCCACCGGCACCCCCCTATCGTCCCACGCCCACGAGGGCAGGTCCGATCACACCCGTTCGAGCGGTCAGCATGGGCCCGGCGGAAGCCCCACGGCAACCGGATCTCCCGGGCGAATCACCCCGCACCCCGCGCCCCGCGCCCCGCGGTCAGTCCGGTGGCTCCAGGAACAGCGCGGACAGGCGCGGGAGACGCCGGCGCATCTCCTCCTCGTCGTCGAAGTCCCACAGGTCGGCGACCTCGGGACGGGTGCGGAGCCGCTCCCCGGCCGGCAGTGGCCCGCCGGTGGCCTGCTCGTAGGCGCGGGCCGCGATGTCGAGCACCTCCTCGGCCCGGAAGACGGCGCCGGTGTCCGCCGCCTCCTTGATCACGACCACGTTGGCCAGCACGTCGGGTTGCTGGACCGCCGCGGAGACGGCCTTGCGCCCGTGCGCGATCAGCCAGCCCCGGAAGGCGTCGAAATCCGGCCCGTCGGCGCCGCTGTTGATCAGGTAGGCCGCGGCCCACAGATCCTCGGTGCCGGACGCGGTCATCACCTTGTCCAGGTGACGGCCCCAGGCGACGATCTCCTCCGGATCGCGGGTGGCCAGGTCGGCGACGGCCCTCTCGGCCACCTCGGCGGGCGAGGCCGGCCGGTCAGCGGTGGCACGGTCGATGACCGCCCAGAAGTCGTCGGTTCTCATGCTGTGATCCTCCCAGTGGGGTACGACAATTCCGCCGGCGGCAGGATGGGGAACATGCGGCCGATCTCGCTGCCCGACGTACCGTACGACGCCACCGCCGTACGCCCGGATTGGTCTGATCTGCCACGGCGAACGCGTCAGGCGATCGCCGCGCGTCTCGGCTCTCCGGTCGTCTCGGCGCGCAGCGCCGGCGGCGGCTTCACCAGGGCCTTCGCCGCGCTGGTCACCACCGAGGCCGGGACGAGCGCCTTCGTCAAAGCGGCCCCGCTCTCGGATCCCATCTCCCAGTGGTACGCCCGTGAGCAGGCGATCACCACGGCCCTCCCCCCGGAGGTGATCGCGGCCCGCCCCCGCTGGACCCTGGCCGAGGCCGGATGGTTCGTCCTGTGCATGGACCCGATCGACGGCCGGATCCCGTCCCTGCCCTGGTCCGAGGCCCACCTGGAGGCCGCGCTGGCCTCGTGGACGGAGGCCGCGTGGGCGCTGGCCGACCCGGGCCCCGAGTTGCTGGCCGTGGGCCTGCCCACACTGCCGGACATCCTGCGCGCCGAGATGTCCTGGTGGTCGCTGATCGAAGCCGGACACGAGCCGATGCCGGCGACCGCACAGGGCACCGTCGCGCCGGAGCGACTGCGCGAGCTGGCCGACCTCGAACGCCGCCTGCCGTCGAAGGCCGGCGGCTCCGGCATGTGCCACGGGGACCTGCGGGTCGACAACGTGCTCATCGACGGCGCCGGCACGGCCTGGCTCTGCGACTGGACGTGGCCCTGCCTGGGGGCGACCTGGTTCGACACGGTCACCCTCCTGATCAGCGCGTACGCCAGCGGCCTGGACACCGACGCCCACATCCGGAAGTGGTGCCCGCCGCACGACGGGGTGGACGGCGCTCTGGCGGCGCTCGCCGGGTACTGGCTCGTCCGGGCGGACGGCGGGCCGACCAGCGCCTCCCCGCACAGCCGGCAGCACCAGCGGTTCAGCGGCGCCCAGGCTCTCGCCTGGCTGGCCGAGCGCCGCGGCTGGACCCGCCGGCCGTAGAGCTCGCCAGCCGTAGAGCCGGAGCCGTTTTGGCAGCCCGAAACGGTGCTGGTAGTCTGGCTCATCGCGTGTGGTGACACGTTGCTGTCGACTGCACCCGGCTCCCAGCCGGGACAGACGATGCGGCGACCACCGCTTGAGACCGTTTCCGAACCTAGTCAGGACAAGGCTGTCGCGTGGCGAACATCAAGTCCCAGATCAAGCGCAACCGGCAGAACGAGAAGGCCCGTCTGCGCAACAAGTCGGTCAAGTCTTCCCTGAAGACCGTGATCCGCAAGCTGCACGAGGCGAGCGACTCGGGCAACGTCGAGTCGGCCACCGCGCTTCTGCGTGACGCGTCGCGTCAGCTTGACAAGGCTGTCAGCAAGGGCGTCATCCACAAGAACCAGGCGGCCAACCGCAAGTCGGCCATCGCCAAGAAGATCGCCTCGCTGTCCGCCTGATCTGCTCGTTCCGGATCAGGTCAGCGTCAGCTGACACCGGCCACCATCGACGGTGAGCCGGCTTGGACACACCCGGGCACCGCGTCGGCTCCTTCGGGGGCCGCGGCGGTGCCCGGTCCCATTTCCCTTCGAGAGTACGGGCCCGCGAGCAACCGAAACGGCGACCGACGGGCTGTCTCTTCGTGGCGCCCACGGCACTCGGATGATCATCGTCTGGTGCGCGGCCGGCCGGGTAAGGCGGTGCCACCGGGAGTGGCCGGCCCGGTCACCTCATCAAATCGCCGCTCGGCGGCTCTGTGGCCACTCGGCAGCCGCCGGCACCACGCTGAACGGATCTCCTCGGCCCTCGGTGCCCGGATCACCGCCGGTCGGCAAGGCGAGCCGTCCCGTCCCGGAACGGCTGACCGCATACTCCACGAGAGGCCCGGCACGCGTCCGCCAGCCGCCGCATCCCAAACAATTCCGCCGGTCAGCCATCGTGGCCCGGCGCCCCACTCGTCCGCCGTCCGCCGCGCCGTCTGTGGCCCTTCCGCCGCCCCGCCCGCCGGAACGGCTCCCACGCCGCCTCTGCCGGCGCGACCGATCAGTCCGTCACTCGTAGCGGCGGGCGGCCGCCTGGCGGGCGATCTGCTGTCGGACATCCAGTTGCTCGGCCCACGGCCGCCGGATGGGCGCGCCGTTTCCCGCGGTACGCGGCTCCTCGGCCGGCCTCGGTGCCGCCGACCCGAATCCGGACACGGGCGTCGCCGCCGGCTCCTGCCCCGCCGAACCATATCCGGACGTGGACGGAACCGCCGGCTCCTGCCCCACCGACCCATATCCGGACGTGGACGGAACCGCCGGCCACGCATGCACCGCCGAATCGTCTCCGCCATGCTCGGGCCCGGCGTTGTGGCCACCACCCGGGTAGCCGTAGGACGGCCCGCTCCCATACGTCGAGGTGCTGGCGAACGTGCCCGGATATCCCACCGCCGGCACACCGGTCAGCCCTTCCGGCGGATACCCGTCGCCGAACGACTCGGACATCACCGCCGGCCCGTACCCATCGGAGACGGTGCCCGGTCCGTACCCGGCGGACAGTTGCTCCGGCGCATAGCGCCCCGAGTCACCGGAGGAGGACACCGGCCCGGCCTGGCGCCCGCGCTCCGGCATGGTGGCGGGCCGCAGTACCGGCGCCCGGACCGCCGCGGCCTCGGTGGCGACCGGCCGTGGGGGGAGCGCCCCGGCCACGAGGTCGTTGAACTTCACCATGAGCGCCACGGTGATCGGCAGGACGAGCACCCCCCACCAGCTGACGAGTTCGGCCAGCGCGAGCAGGATGCCGAGGACGACGGCGCCCTCGAGGAAGACGAAGCAGAGCAGTCCGCTGGGCGCGAGGTGACGGAGTCGCAGCGCCCGCGCGTACAGGGGCCGGCTCGTGTCCTCGGCGCGGCGGGACCGGATCGTCCGGGTCATCGGGCCCCTCCGTCCCGGCGGGCGGCCGCGATCGCGAAGACGGTCTGTTCCAGGGCGTAGCCCCGGTCCTCGGCGCCGCCCTTGACCGCGCCGTTGCAGTGGGCGGCGGCGCGCATGGCGTCGGCGAGTCCTTCCGGGGTCCAGCCGCGGCTGCGTCCCTGCGCCTTCTCGATCTTCCAGGCCGGCATGCCGAGTGTGGAAGCCAACTGGTACGGGTTTCCGCGTCCCGCCGACGCGACCCGCGCCACGGTCCGCACCCCGTCGGCGAGGGCGTCGGCGATCGGCACCGGGTCGACCCCGACGTGTAGCGCCCAGCGCAGCGCCTCGAGCGCTCCCGGCAGGTCACCGACCATCGCGGCGTCGGCGACCGCGAACCCGGTCACCTCGGCCCGCCCCTTGTAGTAGCGGGCCACCACCGCCTCGGTGATCTTGCCGTCGGTGTCGGCGAGCAATTGGGAGCAGGCGGCGGCGATCTCGCGCAGGTCGTTGCCGACGGCGTGGAGCAGCGCGGAAGCGGCGGCATCGTCGCAGCGGGCCCCGTTGCGCCGGAACTCGTTGCGGACGAAGGCGATCCGGTCCGAGTCCTTCTTGAGCTTCATCGCCGGGATCACGGTGGCCCCGGCGGCACGGAGCCCGTCGGCGAAGGCCTTGCCTTTGGCCCCGCCCACGTGGGTGACGATCAGGGTCACCTCGGGGTCGGGGTTCTTCGCGTAGGAGAGCAGGGCGGTGCTCAGGTCCTTGCGGGCGTCCTGACCGCTCTGGATCACCAGAACGCGGCGCCCGCCGAACAACGACGGGCTGAGAATCTCGGCGACCTCGCCGGCGACCAGCGAGCCGGCCTCGTACTCCCGGACGTCCGCGCCGGGGTCGGCGGCTCGCGCCGCCTCGATCGCTTCGGCGACGGCACGGGCGGCGAGCAGCTCCTCATCGCCTTGGACGAGCAGCAACGAGGGGGGTGGCACGGCATTCACGTGCAACATCGTCGCACGGGTGACCGACAAGTCCGCGAGCCTCACTCCTTAGCGCAGACCGCCGATCACCGAACGCGAAACCAGACATATCGGCAAGCTGACATGTCGCGACGCCCGTAGAGTCGCCTGCCCAGGCCTAACGCGTTGGCGCCATGATTTGTTCCTTTCGTCCCTTATTGAGCCTTATAAGGGGCAAAGTTCGCGCATAAGCCACCCGCCCCGGGCGTGTCGCTCCGCCCGGAAAGAGTCATTGCGGCGGTTCTCCCCGGGCCGCCACCGCCAACCGGCCCTCCACGATGACCGCGGCCACGTCGCCGGACTCATCGGTGCGCAGCACCCTCGCCCCGCCTCGCGCGATCCGCCCGATCACACCGGGGTTCGGATGCCCGTAGTCGTTGTCCCGCCCGACCGACACCAGCGCCACCGCCGGCCCGACGGCGTCCAGCAGCGCCGTGGCCTGCAGCGCGCTGCCGTGGTGGGCCACCTTCATCACGTCGGCCCGCAACCCCGCCGGGCCCAGCCCCGCAACGAGATCCTCCTGCTCCTCGGTCTCCGCATCCCCGAGCAACAACACCGAACGGCCGCCGGCCCAGGCCCGCAGGATCAGCGAGTTGTTGTTGGGATCCGAGTTGGTGCCACGCATCGGCGTGATCGGGCCGAGCGCCTCCAACCGCAGGCCACCGACCGAGTACGCCCACCCGGGCCCGGCGGCCCCCACCGCGAGCCCGGCCTCGGCCGCCATCGTCTCCACGGCGGCCCGCCCGCCCGCCGGCTCCGGCCAGTCCGGCCCGATCACGGCGCCCACCTCCCGCCCGCGGAACACTCCGTCGACGCCTCCGATGTGATCGACATGGAAATGGCTCACCACCAGGAGCGCCACCTGCCGCACACCGAGCCGCCGCAGGCACCGGTCCACCGCGTCCGGCTCCGGACCGGCGTCCACCACCACGGCCCGGCCCGGACCGGCGGCCAGCACCACGGCGTCCCCCTGCCCCACCGCGCAGGCCACCACGAACCAGCCGGGCGGCGGCCACCCGGGCGACAGCAGCCGCACCGGCAGCGCGCCGAGAACCGCCCCGAGCGCCACCACGGCCGCCAGCCGCCGCACGACCGCCCGCCGCGCCGCCACCAGGAACGCCACCGTGAGCCCGGCCAGCAGCAGCCCGCCCGCCGCACCGTCCGGCCAGGGCAACGCGCCCGCCGGCACCCGCGAGCCGGTGTGCGCGACGAGCACCAGCCACTCGGCCGGCCAGTGCCCGAGCCAGGCCGCGAACTCGGCGGCCGCGGGCCAGACCGGCGAGAGCACGGCCGCGCTCACCCCGAGCAGCGTGGCGGGAGCGATCGCCGGAACCGCCACCAGGTTGGCCGGCACCGAGATCAGGCTGACGGTGCCGGAGATGGCGGCGACCACCGGCCCGCAGGCCACCTGGGCGGCGGCCGGAACGGCCAGGGCCTCGGCCACCCCGCCCGGGCACCCGGACCGGCGCAGCCCGTCCCGCCAGACCGGCGCGAGCAGCAACAGCCCGGCCGTGGCCAGCACCGACAGGGCGAACCCGGGGTCGGCGGCCAGCTCCGGGTCGACGACCAGCAGTGCCGCGGCCCCGGCCGCGAGCGCGGGCACCGCCGCCCGTGGCCGTCCGCCGGCCAGCCCCAGCAGCCCGATGGCGCCCATCGCGCCGGCCCGGATGACGCTCGGCGACGGCCGGGCCAGGATCACGAACCCGGCGAGCGCCACCGCACACACCACGGCGCAGAGAACCGGCCCGGCCGGGAAGCGCCGCACCACGAACAGCACCACGCCCAGCACGATCGCGACGTTCGTACCGGAGACCGCGGTCAAGTGTGTCACTGCGCAACTAAGGCGGGAACTCTGAGCAGGCACTTAGTAAGGATTCGGGCGGCTCCGTCTACTAGAGACTTAGTAAATCCCCAGCTCAGAGCACGTTCTTACTAAGTTCTTGGTTAGCAATCGGCTTAGCGCTTAGCTAGCATGGAGGCATCACGAACGCTCGCTAGCGCGGGTAGGCGTGGGATTGGCCTCCGGATGGAGTGCATCGCCCACAGCCGAGTAACCGCGCGAACGGCTTCCGCCCGGACGGGAGAGCCGAGCAGGGACTAGCGCCGGATGCGCTGTCCCGCTCGGCGTTCCCGTTCTTAGGGAGCCACCGTGCCGATGAGCACGAAGGAACGCGGCGCACTCGGAGGCCGCGCCCGATCCGAGAAACTCACGCCGGAGCAGCGCCGCGAACAAGCGCGCCGCGCCCACCTCGCCGGAGCAGTGAAAGCCGTTGTGGACCGTGCGCCGGAACTCACGCCGGAGCAGGTCTCGAAGCTCCGCACGCTCTTCGGAGGTGCGGTGCGATGACGGCAAACGAAAGCGGCCCCACTCCCCAGCAAGGCCGCTCCGCGCACTCGATCTCTACCCCCGATTCTACCTCAGTTCCTGGTAAAAGCGCTGGTCACTTCCTCTTTGATCACCACCGGCGGGAGCTACTCGTGGAGTCCGCCATCGATCCGGAGGTGGCCCGCGAACGCGGATACACGTCGATCGGTCGGCCCACCACGGCGAACCAAGATCCCCGCCGCGAAGTGGAAGCTCTCGGCTTCCCCCGGTGGGCAACGCGCGAAGACTCGTACTTTCCGGCGTTGCTGCTCCCGATGTACGGCCCTACCGGGCGGCACGTGTCCGCTCAGTTGAAGCCGCGCAACGCCGTTCCGAACCGCGAGGGCAAGCGGATGAAGTACGCGAGCCCGAAAGGCCAGAGCATCCGGCTTGACGTTCACCCGCGCTGGACGGTTCTCGCCACGGACGCGATCGTTCCGCCCATCCGTGACGTGAAGGTGCCGCTCTACGTCACCGAAGGCATCAAGACGGCGGACTCGATGACTTCGCGCGGTCTCTGCACGGTCGCGCTGCTCGGAGTCTTCAACTGGCGGAGCACGCTCGGCACGCTCGGCGATTGGGAGGACGTGGCGCTTCGCGGACGCGAGGTGACGGTTTGCTTCGATGCGGACGCTCGCACGAACCGGAACGTCCTCCGCGCCATGCGCCGTCTCGGACGCTGGCTCCGCTCGCGCGGCGCGAAGGTTCGCTACCTCATCACGCCGGGCGAGGTGAACGGCGAGCCCACGAAAGGCGCGGATGACTTCTTCGCGGCCGGTGGCACGCTGGCGGACTTCCTTGCCGCCGCGTCCTCGAAGCCTCCGGCGGAGCAGGCGAAGGAGGACACGTTCACGGACTCGTACCTCTCGGAGGTCGCGGTCTCCGATGTGCTCTCCGGCTCGTACGTCTTCACGTCCGGTCTGGGGTGGCTCCGGTGGTCCGGGATCGTGTGGGAGCCGGTAGAGGACGGCGTGGTTCTCGAAGAGTTGCGTCTGTGGGCTCGCGATGAGTACCGGAGCGCGCTCGAAGAAGAGCGCGAGGCCGCGTCCGCCGGGCAGGAGACGAATACGTTCGAGATCGAGGGATGGCGGCGCGTGCAGAGCGCGAACCGGCTCGATGCCGTGCTCCGCCTCGCCCGGAACAACGGAGCCGTCCGGCGGGACGCTTCCGTGTTCGATACCCACCGGGATCTCCTGAGCGTGCGTAACGGCGTGGTCGATCTCCGCACGGGCGAACTCTCCGAGCACGATCCGGCGCTCTACTTCACGAAGGTCGCAACCGTGGAGTACGAGCCCGGCGCGGAGGCGAAGGCGTTCACGAAGGCGCTCGAAGCCGTCCCGGCGGACGCGCTCGATTGGCTCCACCTGAACATCGGGCAGGCGGCGAGCGGGCATAGCGCGGAACGCATGATCCTGCTAACCGGCGTGGGCCGGAACGGGAAGACGGCGCTTATGGGCACGATCTTCCGAACGCTCGGCGGGTACGCGGCGAAGGTGCCGAACACTCTCCTCCTGAAAGGGAAGAGTCTCGGAAGCGCTACGCCGGAGAAAATGACGCTCCGTGGAGTCCGGCTCGCCTACATGGAGGAGACGCCGGAGGAAGGCTACCTAGACGCTCAGGTGGCGAAGGAACTCATCGACGCGGAGGAGATCGAGGGCCGCAACCTCTACCGGCCGATCGTTTCGTGGAAGCCCACGCACTCCATCTTCCTGAATACGAACCACGCGCCCACCGTGACGGACACGGGGGATGGAGCGTGGCGGCGGCTCGCTCGCGTGGAGTTCCCGTTCCGGTTCCGCGCGCCGGGGCAGGCGATCGAGCGGGAGAACGATCGCGAAGGCGATGAGGGCTTGAAGCGCGATCTCGATACGGATGAGGCGCGGCGAGCGGCCCTCGCGTGGATCGTCGCGGGCGCGGTCCGGTGGTACGAGAACGAGCAGCGGTTGCCGCTCGATCCGGAGTCCGTGGAGCAGGCGAAGGCGAAGTGGCGCAAAGACTCCGATGACATTCTCCGGTTTGTGGACGAGGTGTGCAGCCTCGATCCCGGCCGGTGGGTTGTCGCTACGGAGCTGTACGCGGAGTACGCGAGGTGGGCGGCGGCGAACGGTCACCGGGCCATGTCCTCGAAGGAGTTCGCGAAGCGGATGCGCAGTCACGGCGGGCTCCCGGCCTTCGTGGAGGCGAAGAAAGTCCGCGCCACGCTGCCCGGCGGCTCGCGGCCCGCTCCGGCGTGGCCGGGCGCGGAGCCGAAGGCGCTTGGAGCCACGGTGAGCGCGTACGTCGGACTCGCGTTCAGCGAGGCCAGCTAGCCCGTTCCCTGTGTTCCGTCTACTTACAAACTCTCCTCGCGAAGAGCTTCTAGGGGAAGTTTGGATGGAGACGGAACACAGGGAACGCCACCCGCGCGAGCCGCCTCCGATCGGCCGGCTCGCTCCATCCCCCGTGGAGGAGATCCCATGTTCTTCGAGGTCACGCACCCGCTCTACGTCCTCTCCGCCTCCGGAGACCGCTCATCCCGCGTCATCGGCTTCGAGACGGCCGGAGGCGAGGTGGTGGAGGTCTTCACCGAGTACGGCTCCGTCCCGGCCTCTCCGGCGATCGTGGAGGCTCTCCGGCCGGAGGTTGCCCCGTGATCCCCCGCTACCCGTTCGTGTTCGAGGGCGGCCCGCTGGACGGCCACGAGATCGAGGCGATCCGCCGGACGGCCCTCTACCGGGACGCGGCAGGCGAGCCGCTGCGCACGGCCGCCGGAGCCCGGCTCTCCGCCGGGGGCGGGATCTACGCGGTAGGCGTTCGTCCGTCCCGCGTCCCGGTGGACGGACGGATCGTCCGGCGGCCGGGGACGTACCGGTGGCTCCGTCCCGTCCGCGTGGACGCGTCCCGGTGAGTTCGTCCGTCCCCGCGTCCCTCGCCGGACGCGGGGACGGATGGACGCGTCCGGCCTTGACCTAGGTCGCCGGAGGCCGTTTCCCCAGCTAAAAGCATGTGCAGGCGCGAGGCTAGTTCCTCAGAACTTAGGAGGTAGGCACGTCCAGTGGACGCGTCCTGAGCAGGCGATACGTCCCCGGACGAGGTACCTCGCGGACGCGTCCGGCCCGGCGTTCGTCCTCGTCCCCCGGCCGGACGAATGGACGAGCGCGTTCGTCTTACCTTCGAGGACGTGAATGTTCTCCTCGGTGGATTGATCACCCTCGCGGTGACCGCGCTCGTGCAAATCCTGATCATTCCGTGGGTGCAGCGGCGAACCCGGAGATTGGAGCGGTGGGAGAAAGACATGGTGGAGCTAGCAACCCTGCTCCACGAGGAACTACCGCAGGCAGTCAGCGATGCCTACCAAACCGCCGTTTTGCATTTCTCGGTGAAAGACAGCGAGCTACACGAGGAAGAGTTCCGGAAGGAGATGAGCGATCAGCACAACGCGGCCATAATCGAGCTGCACAAACTGACAACGCGGATGCATCTCCTGAACCGCCGCGTGCGCCTCATGAAACCAAACGCTCCGGTATGGTCCGCCGTCACGGCGAGGATTCAGCATCTCGATAAGACGATCCGCCCCGTCTACGCTCTGCACATTCCGAAGAGCGAGAACCGCATCGCTGATATCAATTCGCAGTGGGAAGAGATCAGGAAAGACCTCGTCACAGCACAGGAGCGCCTAGACAGCATCGCGATCCCAATGAAACCGCCTCCGACCACACGACTCGGCACGCGGGCATACCGGCGGCGCAGGAGGCGCCTCATGCGGCAACTGTCGCAGGGCGAGGACCGCTAAACCTCAACCTCGTAGTCCGGCGTGAAATTCGTAGTGGCCGTCTCGATATCCGGATTGTTCGCGTCTCCCGGACTCTTGTGCTCGATCACCATTGTGATTTTAGTGATCACTTGCGCATCGCCGTCCGGATAAAACGTCTGTCCAACTTTGAGAGTCCTTGCGGGCACTTCCGGGCGCTTCGGCATGACTCCCCCTCTTCGCAGCGGTCACCACCAGAAAACCAGAGAGAGCGGGCGCGCGAGGCCAGAACGCCGGAGATCGCGCAGCCCGCTTACAACAGTAGGCGCATTATGGTGCATTCTTTTTGATACTTTTAGTTAGTCTTTGTGATACTTAGTAACTTAAAATGAGACTATGCCCAGAATGACGGCCGGGCAGCGGCGAGAGCAGGAGATCGCCGCGCTCGAACTCAGCAACGCCGGACACTCCATCGACGTGATCGCGGACCGCCTAGACGTGTCCCGTGCGACCGCTGCGCGCCGCGTAGGGGACGCTCTCCGGCGCGTTCCCGCGCATGAGGCGGACACCCTACGGCGGCAGTCGGAAGCGCGCCTGAACGGCTGGACGCGGCGGCTCTCCGCGCTGCTCTCCTCGGAGGAACTCTCCGTGGGAGACACCGTGAAGGTGATCAACACGCTCGCCACCCTCGAACGCGACCGCGTGCAGCTCTACGGCCTCCGGCTCCCGGCCGCGATCGTGGTTCAGCACGAGATGAGCGAGGCCGCGCAGTGAGCCCGCTCGCCTTCGGAGCCGCCTCCGGCTCGCTCGGCACCTGCCGGACCCACGGCCGCCCCCTCGTGCGCCGGATGCGCGGTGACCTCGCCGAACAGGTAGCCACGGAGCGCGCGGCGGAGGACTCGCGGAGGTGGCTCGCGGAGGAAGACGGCGAACAGCCGGCCGAATCAGTGCCCATCCCCCGGCAGTCGGCCCGGCGGCGCGGTGACTGCCCGAAGTGCCTCGCCGAGATCGGCGCGGCGGCGCTCGCCTACCTGAACGGAGAGGACGCGGCATGACGGACGCGGTTTGGCAGGAATGGGCCGCGCGGCAGGACGAGCAGGCGCGCGAGGCGGCGCAGTGGGAGGAATCCACGCGGGCGCGGCTCGATGCGCGCCGGGCGGCCCTCGCCGCGCGGCAGGCGAGGCAGGCGGACGAGATCGCCGAGATCCAGCACGTATACCGACTCGCTCTCATGGGCGGCGGCGCAATCCCCACCACCGAAGGCGAGGCATGACATGAAACTCATCGGGCAGGATCGCCGCGTGCGCTACGCGCCGGAACTCGGCGTGTGGACCGTGGACATGGAGACGATGCACTACACGGGCGGCGCTCCGGACGTTCTCGCTTCCGCGATGCACTACGCACGCGAGGCCGGGCAGCTTCCGGACTGCACCTGCTTCCCGGACGTGAGCGTGGCGCGCGACGGCATGAATCCGGGCGTGGAGGCGAGCGCGCCGAAGGTTCACGCCGTTCTCCGCGCCGGTGGCGGCGCGTTCTCCATCCTCGGTCACGGAATGCTCGGCTCCGGCGCGCTGAACGCCGAAGCGGGCAACGCAACCATGTGCCCGCTCGCAAACGCCGAAGGCGAGGCGGAAGCGAAGCGGCTCTACGAGCAGGACCGGACCGCGTTGTGGAACGCCACGGAGCCGTTCCCCGCGCCGGACACGCGCACCCTCGAACCCGCCGCTCCCGGCGCGAAGGCTCCGAAGGTGTGGACGGGCAAGGAAGTCCGCACCCGGCGCGGCACGGTGCCCGCGCGGCACGTCCCGGCGGAGGTTCGGGCCAGCATGGCGCGGCTCGCCTCGATCGAGGCGCACTCGGAGCGTCTCGATCGGGAGGCGCGCGAGGCGAAGCAGGCGGCGAGCGAGGCTCCGGCGGAGGCTCGCCGCGCCGTGGCGGAGGCGGCGGCGGCCGGAGAGACGCCGGACGCGGCGGCCGTGACCGCGATCGTGCGGGAGCGGCAGGAGCAGGCGGAGACGGCGCAAGCCCTCGCCGATGGCACGCGGGATGCCGTGGAGAGCGTCCGGCGCGAGGTGGCCGGGACGATCACGGAGCAGCGGGAGGAGTGGCTCGCCTACCTCCACGAGCACGCGGCCCACGGCCTCGCGCGGCTGGATCTCGTGATCGCCGAACTCGGCGCGGCGCTCGAAGACCTCGCGGAGATCGATCGGGTGCGTCAGACCGTGGAGGCGGCGAGCACGTCCGCGCTCTTCAACGGCGCTTCCGTGCTCGCGATGGGCGCGGCGCTCGATGAGGCGCGGCAGTCTCGCGCCCGCGTGGCGGAGACGCTCGGCGGGCTCGCGCGACGCACGGCGAAGGCGGAAGCCGCTCGCTGACTCAAACCGAACGGCCCGCGTCCACCTGCCTCCGGACGCGGGCCGTTCTCGTGTGTTCGCTCAGGTGTGGGGATGCCGTAGGCCGGAAGACGCGACTACGAGCCGCGCCCATGCGAGCAGCTCGCACGTCCCGTCATCGCGACAGTTCCGGCACCGGCGGCCCCACATTTCGTGCTGAGTGATCACGGATCGCGTGATCATGCGGGTTGTGTTCGGGAAGTCCTCGATCGCCACGCTGTCACCCCCTCTTTGCCGCCGTGGGAGCCGGGAGTCACGGGTCGGCCGACCCCCACAGCGGGCTAGAGCGGACTGTACGTCCTGTACGAGTTAGACGTCTAGAACGTATCCAACGTACGTGGTCGTTCAGGACGTTCTAGCGTTCGAGAGGTGATTGATCCGCTCGCGCAGACTCCGCTATATGTGCAGCTCGCCGACCTGTTGGCGGAGCGGATCAAGCGCGGGGACTACAAAGTGAACGATCCGATTCCGAGCGAATCGACACTTCAACAGGAATACGGCGTGGCACGCGGAACGGTCCGTTCGGCCGTCCGCCTGCTCCGAGAGCGCGGGCTCGTGGCGACCGCGCCGCAGCGTGGCACGTACGTCATTTCCTCCACGGAGCGATGACGAGAGTCACTGCTCCGGCGAAGAATTAGCGCCACTCGATCTCGATCCCGTCCACGCTCCATCCCGGTCCGCGCCGCCCACGGTTCACGGTGATGGAGAGCAGGAGACGGACCACGGCGCGCTGAGCGTCCCTGTTCAGGGACTCCCACGCCTTGCGCACGTCCGGGGAGCCGATCAGCCGGCCGAGTACCTTCGCCCGGTCCGGCGGCGGCGCGGCGGCGGCTTCGAGGTCGGCGAGTTGCGGCCGGAGCTGCTCCGTGATGGTGGAGAGCTGCCGCGCGGTGATGAGCCCACCGGCGAAGGCGAGAGCCGCCTCATCGAGCCGGTGGCGTACCCGCTCGGCTTCCTGAGCGGCCCGCTCGCGCTCTCCCCCGTCATCATCGGAGACGAGCAGCGCCGCCGCGTCCGGGCGGCTCAGACGCTCGATGATGATTTCTTCCACGTATTCCTCGAAGTAGTCCGAGCGGCGCGAGACGCACGCCTTCACGAAGCAGCGGTAAGCCTTCGTGCTCTTCGAGTGCCCGACTCGCAGCGGAGCGCCGCACACGCCGCAGAACGCGATGCCGGACAGGAGGTGAAGCTTCCCGCCACGGCCCGGCGTGGTCACCCGCTCCGGGTTCGTGAGAGTGCGGGAGACCGCGCGCCACGTTTCCGGCTCTATGATCGCGGGCCACGCGGCCGGGCCGACCTCTTGCCCGTTCGTGAAGCGGAGTCCGGCGTGACGCGGGTTGATGATGACTTTCCGGAACGTCGGGTGAGTCCACGGCGTTCCGCTCGCGTTGAAGAGCCCGCGCTCGTTCAGGTCACGGATGATCGCGCGGATGGGCTCTCCGGCGAGAATGCGGTTCGCGGACTCGCGGAGAACGGCCGCCTCGCTCTCGCGGATCGTCATCTTGTCCGGCTCCCACCCGAACGGGCGAAGTCCGCCGTGCGGCTTCCCGGCCGCCGCGTTCTCGGCGAGTTTGCGGCGGATGCGGTCGCTCTTGTGCTCACTCTCGAAGCGCGCCCACGCTCCGAGCGTTCGCGCGACGGCCCGGCCGCTCGCCGTGGACAGATCGACGGTTCCGGCCTTCACGGTCTCGATGCGGAGCCCGGTCCGCTCGGCGAGGTCGATGAACCGCTCCAACTCGCGCGGGGACCGGTGGAGGCGGTCACCGTGCCACGCGACCACGGCGCGGACGTTGCCTGCCTCGATATCGGTGAGCAGGCGCTCGTATTCGGGCCGGACGCGGCCGGAGTAGGCGGACGTGTCGTTGTCCCGGTACACGTCCCCCACGGCCCACCCGCGCGCCTCGATGAGCGCGCGGCAGTCGGCCTCCTGCCGGGCCACGCCGAGTCCTTCCCCGGTCACGTCGGACGAGATTCGTACGTAGATCGCAGCGGTAATCACGCCTTAATCGTGGCATCACATGCGTGAGTCCCGTGGTGCGGAAGTCCTCCTCCAGGGCCGGATCCAGCCGGCTGGTGTCACCCACCACCAGCCCGGGCAACAGGCCGCCGGAGTCGTCCGGCAGCGGCTCGCAGGCCCGCTGGAGTCCCGCCCGCAGCACACCGGCGCCGCGCTGAGCCCACGACGGCCGGCCCTCCGGTAGCGGCGGGGTCCGCGCCGACAGCACCGCGGCCCGCAGATCCCCCGGCCGCGGCGGCAGGAGACGCCCGGTCACCGTGACCCGCTGCCCGGGCAGCAGCCCTCGCCAGCCCGGATCGGCGCCGAGCACCAGTGCCCGCGCGGAGAGCCGGACCGGCGGCGCGTCCTCCGCGGTCACCGTCTCCAGGGAGACGGCCACCAGATAGGTCGGCGGTCCGGCCGAGCGGGCCATGAGCCGGGGATCGTCGCGCACCACGAGCCCGGCCCGAACCGTCGCGCCGGACTCCACGAGCACGGACAGCGCCGGCGTCTCCCGCACCGACATCCGTGCCGCCGTGGCGACCGCCCCGCAGCCGACCCCGAGCGCCACGGCCACACCGATCCACCGCAGCGCGACGGACCGGAGCACCGCGGCGAGCGCCACCGCACACCCCAGACCGCTGATCCCGGCCACGAGCCCCCAGCCCGTCGACAGGTGCAGCGCGCCCAGCGCCGCGAGCCACAGCCCCACCGTGAACCCGGCCAGGCGCAGATCCGGAACGGCCACCCCCATCAGACCGTCACCAGGTCTTTCAACTGCTCGAACCGGGCCTGCCCGATGCCGTCCACCTTCCGCAGATCGCTGACCGCCCGAAACCCGCCCTGCGCGTCGCGGGCGTCCAGGATCCGCTGCGCCAGAACCGGCCCGACGCCGGGCAGCCCGTCGAGATCGGCGAGGGTGGCGGTGTTCAGATTCACCAACGACCCGGGTCCGCCCGGCGCCGACGGCCCGGCGGCCGGCACGGCGCCCGGCGGAGGCGTGACCCCCACCATGATGAGCTCGCCGTCGGCCACTTTCCGTGCGAGGTTGAGCATCGCCACGTCCACACCCGGATCGGCTCCGCCGGCCGCGGCCAGGGCGTCGGCGACCCGGGCGCCCGGGCTGAGCCGCACCAGGCCGGGCCGCCGGACCTTGCCGCCGACCGCCACCACCACCTCACCGGAGGAGGACGCCGGCCGAGGCTCCGCCGAGATCCGCGCGACCGCCGGGGAGGCGTCCACCGGATCGACGCGCGGCCGGGCCCGCCAGGCCACGAACGCCGCGATCAGCACCACCGCCAGCGCCACCGCGCCGAGCGCCCGCACCCCCGGCCGCCCCGGATCGAAGGCGTGCAGCCACTGCCGCCGTCCACCCCCGAAGGCGCCCTCACCCGGCAAGGCGCTCGAGCCGGCGCCGGGCGGGACGTCCCCCGCCGGCGAACCGCCGGAGGAACGGCTCTCTAAAGGGGAGACATCGTCCTCCTCCGCCGCCCAGGCGGGGATGATGTCCGCCCACTCCAGCGGCCCGCCGGACGGCGCCGCGCCCCCGTCGAGCACGGCCCGTAGCCGCTGCCCCACGACGTCACCGCTATCCTTCGCCTCTCGCACGGCCCGACCGTAGGAGCGATCCGCGTTCCCCCGCTCGTGGCCTTGTGGACGACGCGGCATTGTGGACAACCGTCCAGGGCCCTCCGATTCGTGCTAAGGACTGCGTGTGACAGATGTCCAGGGCGCCGCGATCAGCCGGCTCCGTGCCGCCGGCTGCGTGTTCGCCGAAGAGGAGGCGGAGATCCTGGCCGAGGCCTCGGCCGGCGCCGACGATCTGGCCGCCATGGTCGGGCGGCGCGCAGCCGGCGAGCCGTTGGAGCAGGTGGTGGGCTACGCCGACTTCTGCGGGGTTCGCGTGCGCCTGCGCCCCGGCGTGTTCGTGCCCCGGGTTCGCAGCGAGTTGCTCGTGCGTCTCGGCGCCGCCGCGGTCCGTCCGGGCGACGTGGTCGTCGACCTCTGCTGCGGTTCGGGGGCTCTGGGCCTGGCCGTGCGTCACCGGGTGCCGGGCATCGTCCTGCACGCCGCGGACGTGGATCCGGTCGCCGTGGCGTGCGCCCGCGACAACCTGCCCGGCGGCGCGGTCCATCAGGGCGACCTGTTCGCCGCCCTGCCGCCCGGGTTGCGTGGCCGGGTGACCCTGCTGCTGGCGAACGTGCCGTACGTCGCCACCAGGCACCTGCCGTTCCTGCCGGCCGAGGCCCGCGACCACGAGCCGCGCACCGCGCTGGACGGCGGCGACGACGGTCTGGCCGTGTTCCGGGCGGTGGCGGCCGGGGCCGCCCACTGGCTGGCCCCGGGCGGTCTGCTGATCTCCGAGATCACCGAGGCGCAGACCGGGCCGGCACTGGCGGCCGCCGCCGGGAACGGATTGACGCCCACCATCACCACCGACGATGATCTCGACGCCCGCGCGATCGTGTCGCGCCAACCCTGACGTAAGAAGAGGGATTCCGTGGGCCTGCTCCGTAGGATCGCCCGCGCCCGCTTGGCCGCGAAGGTCATCCGGCGGCTGCGGCGGGCCGGGATTCGTGACGCCCGCTACCACGCGGCGTCGTTCGAGGTCCGGTTCACCGCCCCGGACGACACCGAGCCGACCATCCTGCGCCTGGCGCCGCTGCTGAGCGACCGGGGTCACCTGGACACCCTCATCGCGGGTCTGCAACCCATTCCGGCCGTCTGGAAGGACGCGGCGCCCCTGCTGCGCCCGGTGCTGCGCGGCTTTGCCCCGGGCGCGCCGCTGCGCCGGCCGGTTCTGCCGTTCCTGTCCGAGTTCGTGGTGGTCGACCAGCCCGACACGATGACCTACGTCACCCCGGCTCAGTGCGAGATCTGGGACGTCCGTGCCGAGCGGATCTTCACGACCGCCCGTGGCAACCTCACCGGCGCCGTCCTCCAGGGTGTGGCCACCGGACCGGTGGTGGTCCGCTTCGTCGACGACGGCAACGCCTACTGGACCTCCCACCTGCTGCTGGACGGCTGGCTGTCCCGTCTGGCCGACCAGGTGGGCGGCGCCCCGGTGGCCTTCGCCCCGGAACGCGGCACCCTCCTGGTGACCGCCGACGGCAGCCCGCACCTGCCGGCTCTCTTCGCCGAGGCGGAGACGATCTTCGCCTCGTCCCCGCACGCCCTGAGCCCGATGGCCTACACCAGTGACGACCGCGGCTGCACCATCCCCTACTCCGCTTCGCCGGAGCATCCCCTGCACCGGACGGTCCGTCGCGCCGAGTGCCTGCTGGCCCTCCATGAATACGCCCACCAGCCGCCCGATCCGGCCCTGCCCTTCGCCGCCGTCGACCTGAGCGGTTCCCCGGCCGAAGGCTGGCGGACCCGTGCCGTCTGGCCCCGCGACACCCCCATGCTGCTCCCGGAGGCCGACGAGGTCCAACTGGGCGACCGGGTCCTGCCATGGTCCGAGGTGGCCCCCCATCTCACCGCCACCGCGCACACCCCGGCTCGCTGGCTGGCCTCCTCCTGGGACTGTTTCCCCAGCTAGCAGCGTTTTGTCAGACCCTTGTGCTGGAATCCTCGGCATGCGGAGCCGTTGCTTTCCCTCATCGTCGCGACCCACGGCCGCGAGAATTCCGGTCTCTGCCGCGGCCTCCGCGCTTCTCTCCCGCTTCCCTTTTTCGGTACGGGCTACGGGTCCCGCCCGGGGCAGAATGCGACCCACTGCCACGCCAGACCGTAACGCCCGCGCCGGGCGGAAGCGGGTGGCACGCGATCCCCCGGACCACCCGGAGCCCCCGGCGCGAGCCGCGCTCACGGCATCCGGCGAAGGGGCCTGAACGGCTCGCTCCCCGGACCGCGCTCACGGCGTACCGGGAAAGGGCCTGAACGGCCGGCTATTCGGGCCGCACTCACGGCATCCGGCGAAAGGGCCTGAACGGCTCGCTCCCCGGACCGCGCTCACGGCGTACCAGGAAAGGGTTGAACGGGAGGTGAGGTGGTGATGGACCACCGTGGGGTCAGCGGCGTTGGTGGATCACGACTCCGGCCAGGCCCGGGCCGGTGTGGGCGGCGACGACCGCGCCCACCTCGGTCAGATAACAGTCGACCAGCCGGTCGCCGAGGCGGGCGCTGAGGTCGCCGACGAGGGCGGCCGCCCGTTCCGGGGTGCCGAGGTGGTGCACCGCCACGTCGGCCTGGCCGTCGCCGGCCGCTTCCACGGCCAGGTCGACCAGGCGGGTGAGCGCCCGCCCCGCGGTGCGGACCTTGTCACGGACCACGATCGCGCCGTCGTCGACGTGCAGGATCGGCTTGACCGACAGGGCCGTGCCGAGCAGGGCGGACGCGGCGCCGATGCGGCCGCCGCGGCGCAGGAACTCCAGCGTGTCGACGTAGAAGAGGGTGGTGACCCGGGCCGCGTGATCGGTGGCCTCCTGCCACACCGTCTCCAGGTCGTGGCCTTTGCGGGCGGCCTCGGCGGCGGCGAGCGCGGGGAAGCCGAGACCCATGGCGGCGGTCTCGCTGTCGACCACCCGGACGCGGGGGCCGATCTCGGCGGCGGCGAGCTGGGCGGCCTCGTAGGTGCCGGACAGCTTGGCGGAGATGTGCACCGAGACGATGCCGTCGGCTCCGGCGTCGAGCAGGCGACGGTACACCTCGGTGAAGGCCGAGGGCGCGGGCCGTGAGGTGCTGACGGCGGCCCGGCGCGCGGTCAGCGCGCGGGCCACCTCGGCAGGTGAGACCTCGATGCCCTCGAGACCGTCCCAGCCGTTGATGACGACGGTGAGCGGCACGATGGTCAGGTCATACATGCCGTCGAGTTCAGCCGGCAGGTACGCGGTGGAGTCGGTCACGACCGCGATGGACATGCAGGCAACGTACTTGATTCAGACGGGTGTCAGTTGGTGGCCACCGAGGAGACCAGGAACGGCTCACCCTGCATGCAGGTGGTCATCCGCCCCGGATCGGCCTTGCCGACCACCGTGACCTCGGCTCCGACCTGCACCGTGGCCTGCATCTTCTCGTCGTCGAAGACGAGCAGATGGTCACCGGTGCCGTCCTTGAGGAGCAGGCAGTCCGGCTCGACGCCGGCGGTCACCGTCCCGGTGAGGGTGGTCGAGCCGGCGGGCGCCGAGGCCGACGGCCCGGGCGTGGCGGCGCTGGAGGACGCGGGTGCGGGCTCGGGGGCGCCGCCGGCGTCGGTGGGGGTGTTGTTGTTCGCGCAACCGGCGGAAAGCGCCAGGAGCAGCGCGGCGGGGACGACGGTTTTACGGATCAGCATGGTGGTGAGACGTTACCGGAATCAGGCCGGTTCCCTCAGACCGGCGGGGGAACCGGACGGTCGGCGAGAATCCCGACGTTGTACGCCGCCATCTGCCAGCCGCGTGCCGTGTCGTGGGTCAGCTCCACCCAGTGACAGTTCTGGAGCGCGCGGAGGGTGCGCAACTGCTCGCGCCGCCAGCCGAGGAGGTGACCGACGCCCTGCCGGGCCGCGGCGCCGTGGGTGGCGACCACCACCGTGCCGCCGGGCGGGACCAGCAGGGCCGCGTCCTGCAACGCGTCGGAGACTCGCTTGCCGAGGTCGTCGAGGGTCTCCACACCGCCGCCGATGACGTCTTCGCCGGCGGTCCAGCGGGCGTGTTCCTCGGGCCGTTGTGCGGCCACCTCGGCCATGGTGAGGCCCTGCCATTCGCCGAAGTGCCGCTCCCGGAGCCGCTCGTCGGCGCTGATGGTGAGGCCGGTCAGCGCGGCGAGCGCGGCCGCGGTGTCGGCGGCCCGGCTGAGGTCGCTGGCGACGATCGCGGCCGGGCGCATCCTGACGAGAAGTTCCGCGGCGTCGACGGCCTGCCGCCGGCCGAGGTCGTTGAGCGGCACGTCGGTCTGCCCCTGTACGCGGGAGCCCGCGTTCCAGTCGGTGTTGCCGTGCCGCCAGACGATGAGCCGGGTCACGGCGCCTCTGTGCCGGCCGTCGCGTCGACCATGTCCCGGTCGACGAACGGGATGATCGGGCAGTCCTTCCACAGCCGGTCGAGGGCGTAGAACTCACGCTCCTCGCTGTGCTGGACGTGCACCACGATGTCGACGTAGTCGAGCAGCACCCAGCGGCCCTGGTTCTGGCCCTCGCGCCGCACCGGTTTGGCCTTCTCCGGCAGGTTGACGAGTGCTTCCTCGATGGCGTCGACGACCGCCATCACCTGACGTTCGTTGGACGCCGAGGCGATGACGAAGGCGTCGGTGATGTAGATCTGGTCGGCGACGTCGATGACGGAGATGTCGTGCGCCTTCTTGTCCGCGGCGGCCTGGGCGGCCGTCAGTGCGAGTTCAAGAGCGCGTTCGGTGACGGGCAAAGAAGAGTCCCCTCGGTCGGGTTTTCGGACTTCAAGCGTCTCACATCGGCCCGGCGGCACCGGAGTCGCGATACAGGCCCCGCTTGTTGATGTACTGGACGACGCCGTCCGGCACCAGGTACCAGACCGGCAGGCCGGACGCCACCCGGTTACGGCAGTCGCTGGAGGAGATGGCCATCGCGGGCACCTCGACCAGGGTCACGCTCTCGGCCGGCAGGTGCGCCCGGGAGAGTTCGAAGCCCGGCCGGGTGACGCCGATGAAGTGGGCCAGGCCGAGCATGGTGAGCGCGTCCTTCCACGACATGATCCGGCCCAGCGCGTCGGCTCCGGTGATGAAGTACAGCTCCGCCGACCGGCCGTAGACGGCGCGCATGTCCCGCAGAGTGTCGACGGTGTAGGTGGGGCCGTCCCGGTCGATGTCGGCGCGGCTCACGTGGAAGCGCGGGTTGGAGGCGGTCGCGATGACGGTCATGAGGTAGCGGTCCTCGGCGGAGGAGACGCGGCCCTTCTCGTACGGCTGGCCGGTGGGGACGAACACCACCTCGTCCAGGTCGAATCTGGCCTGGACCTCACTGGCCGCTACGAGGTGCCCGTGGTGGATGGGGTCGAAGGTGCCGCCCATGATTCCCACTCGTTTTCCGGACATCGGAGAAGAATATCTTTCGTTGCGGTTCACGGGCCGCCGGGTGAAGATCAACCATCCAGACGACGGCGTACGGCGGTGAGCAGGTCGTTGGCCGTGAACGGTTTCTCCAGAAGTACCACCCCGGGGTCGAGGGTGCCCTGCGAGGCCAGTACCGGCTGCGCGTACCCGGACATGTAGAGCACCCGTGTCCCCGGCCGGGCGACCACCAGCCGCTCGGCCAGTTCCTTGCCCAGCATCCCCGGCATGACCACGTCGCTGACGAGCAGGTCGATCGTCCCGTTGTGACGGGCCGCCAGCTCCAGGGCCTGGGCGCCGCCTTCGGCCGCGAGCACCCGGTACCCGGCGCCGGTGAGGATCCGCCCGGCAACGTCCCGCAGCGCGTCCTCGTCCTCCACGACGAGCAGGGTCTCCCCGTGCCCGCCGGTCGCGGCGGGCCGTTCGGCGGCGCTGTCGGTGGCGGGCGTGGCGCCGGCCGGCAGCAGTACGGTGATCGTGGTGCCGAGTCCGACCTCGCTGCTGAGGCTCACCTCGCCGCCGGCCTGGGTGACGATGCCGTAGACGGTGGCCAGGCCCAGGCCGGAGCCTTCGGCGCTGCCCTTGGTGGTGTAGAACGGCTCGAAGGCCCGTTCCGCCACGTCGGCCGGCATGCCCCGGCCGGAGTCGCAGACCCGCAGCCGCACCTGGTTGTCGAGCAGGGCGGTGTCGATCACCAGGTTGCCGCCGGTGGGCATCGCGTCCCGGGCGTTGAGGGCCAGGTTGGCCAGCATCTGCTCGATCTGGCTGGGGTCGCAGGTGACCATCGGCAGATCCGGGCCGGGCCGGAAGATCAGGTTGATGTGCTCGCCGAGGGTACGCCGCAGCAGTTCCTGGGTCGCGGTGATGAGCACGTTGAGGTCGACCGGCTGCGGCCGGACCACCTCCCGGCGGGCGAAGGCGAGCAGCTGGTGGGTGAGGTCGGTGCCCCGTTTGCCGGCCCGGACGACCTGTCTGGCGTCGGAGGCGATCATCGCGACGTCCGGTTCGGCCGACTCGGCCTCCTCGATCACGAAGTTCGCGTAGTTGAGGATCACCCCGAGCATGTTGTTGAAGTCGTGGGCGATCCCGCCGGCCAGCTGGCCCAGGCTTTCCAGGCGCTGGCTGCGGTGGGTGTGCGCCTCGGCCCGGAGCCGGTCCTTCTCCTCCTCGGCACGTGCCCGCTCGGTGATGTCGCGCACCACGGCGACGGCCACCCGGCCCTGGGCGGTGTCGACGAGTGTGGTGGACGACTCGACCGGGAACTCGGTGCCGTCGCGCCGCCGGGCCGTGGTGACGATCCGGCCGATCGAGCCGGGCGGGCTCTCCTCGATGAGGCGCCGCCGTTCCGGCACGAGCGCCCGGGACCGGTCGGTGAGCAGCACTTCGACGGGTTGGCCGACGAGTTCGCCGGCGGGCCAGCCGTACATCTGCCCGGCACGATCGTTGGCCAGCATGATGTGGCCGGCGGCCAGGACCAGGATCGCGTCCGGCGCCGCCTGCAGCAGACCTCCGGCCAGTTCCTCGGACCACTCCACGCATTCACCCCCGAAACCTCAGGCTACGAAAACGCCGAGGTCACGGGGGTGGAGACGGGCGAATCCGATCAGCCGCGGGCGTGGAGCGCCCGCCGCATGTCGTCGTCGGCGTCCTGCACCACGCGGCGCAGGATCGGGTTGAGCCCGGCCGTGCCGAGCAGTCCGGCGGCGAGTTCCCGGGTCCGCGCCGACACGGCGACCGCGGGGTACGCCACCTGGGCGATGTGTTCGGCGCTCATCCCGCTGCGCACCCGCATCATCTCCGGCATGTCGGCGAAGTACCGTTCGGCGTACGGCTCCAGCAGGTCCAGCTGCTCGGGCTGCCAGAAACCGGCCGCGGTGAGTTCGGCGAGCCGGTTGGAGAGCGTCCCGTCGCCGATGACCGCGGCCCACGCCGCCTCCTTGGCGGCGGCGTCCGGCCGGGCGGCCCGGCACCGGGCGGCCCACTGTTCGCCGGAGGCGCTGCGGTCCTGCTCGCGTTCGGCATCGATGGTGTCCGGACCGGCCGCGCCGAGCACCGCCAGCCGGTAGATGATCAGCCAGCGGAGGTCGGCGTCGACGGTCAGCCCGTCGGGCACGCCGTCGCCGGCCAGCCAGCCCTTCAGCCGGGCGATGTCGGTGGTGGCGCCGATCAGCCCGCGGGCCGCGGCGAGCTGCCGGGAGCTGCCGGGCATCGAGGCGGCGAGCAGCCGGCCGGTGGCCTGGGCGAGCAGTTCCAGGGCGGCCGGGCGGGTCTCCGGGGTGGCGTACCGGTCGACCAGGCCGCGGGTGGCGCGCAGCACGTCCTCGACGACGGCGACCTCGGTCTCCACCGGCAGCGCGGCCAGGACCAGGGTGACCAGCTCGGCGACCGGGCGCTCGCCGTCGACCACCGCGTCGAGGGTCGCGGCCCAGATCACCGCGCGGGCCAGCGAGTCGTCCAGCAGCGGGAGGAGCAGCGGTACGTTGGCCGCGGACTCCGGGTCGAACCGGATCTTCGCGTACGTCAGGTCACCGTCGTCGAGCAGCAGCAGGTCCGCCGCCGGCTCCCCGGCCAGGGCGGTCAGCACGGTACGCCCGGACGCCTCCAACTCGACCTCCAGGCGCTTGCGGCGGACCACTCCCCCACCGGGCGACCGGTCGTAGAGGCCGACACCGATGCGGTGCGGGCGCAGCGTGGGGTAGCCGTCCGGGGCGGTCTGCGCCACGGCCACCTCGGCGTAGTCCGCGCCGTCCCGGGTCACCTCGGCGCGCAGCGTGTTGACCTGGGCGCGGCGCAGCCACACCTCGGCCCAGCCGGACAGGTCGCGACCGGACGCCTTGGACAGGGCCCCGAGCAGGTCGGCCAGGGTGGCGTTGCCGTACGCGTGAGCTTCGAAATGCGCGTTCAGCCCGGTCAGGAACGCCTCGTCACCGAGCCAGGCGACGAGCTGTTTGAGAACGGCGGCGCCTTTCGCGTACGAGATGCCGTCGAAGTTGAGAAGGGCCTCGTCGGTGTCGGAGACCTCGGACGGGGCGACCGGATGGGTGGACGGCCGCTGGTCGGCTCGCAGTCCCCAGGCCTTGCGCTGCATCGCGAAGGTGGTCCACGCGTCGGAGAACCGGGTCGCTTCGGCGGTGACCCGGCTGCCCAGGTACTCGGCGAACGACTCGTTCAGCCACAGGTCGTCCCACCAGGCCATGGTGACGAGGTCGCCGAACCACATGTGGGCCATCTCGTGGGCGATGATGTTGGCCCGGCGCTCCCGCTCACTGTCGGTGACCTTGGAGCGGGGGATCATCTCGTCCCGGAAGACGACCAGGCCCGGGTACTCCATGGCGCCGAAGTTGAACTCGGGCGCGAAGGCCTGCTGGTAGTGCCCGAACGGGTAGCGGATGTCGAACATCTCGTGGAACCGGTCCAGCGACTGCCGGGTCAGCTGGAGGATCTCCGGCGCCTGGGCCTCCAGGTGCTGCGCGAGGGCGGCGCGGGCGTAGAGCGCCAGCGGGATGCCGTCGTGCTCGCTGGTCACCACGTGGTAGGGCCCGGCGATGAGGCTGGCCAGGTAGGTGGAGATCCGCTGGGTGGGGGCGAACTCCCAGCGGCCGCCGTCACGGCGGGCGAGCATGCCGTTGGTGGCCACCACCCAGTCGGCCGGTGCCGTCACGCTCACCCGGAAGGACGCCTTGAGGTCGGGCTGGTCGAAGCTGGGCAGCACCCGTCCCGCGTTGTTGATGAACAGATGCTGGTAGAGGTAGGTGCGCCCGTCGGCCGGGTCGGTGTACCGGTGCAGGCCCTCGCCGTCGTTCGAATACCGCATCAGGGCGTCGACGACCAGCTCGTTCTCCTCGGCCAGGCCGGTCAGTTCGAGCCGGGCGCCGGTGGACGCCGCGGACGGCACCTCGGCGCCGTTCAGCGTCATCGAGGCGACCTCGGCCGGCTCGAACTCCAGGAACGTCGCGGCGCCGGCCCGCGCCCGGAACCGGACCACCGTACGGGATCGGAAGGTGTCGCCGTCCGCGGTGAGATCCAGGTCGACGTGGTACTCCTCGACGTCGACGACGGCCGCTCGGTCGGCGGCCTCGGCACGGGTCAGGGTGGGCATGCCGACCATCATGCCCGTCGTGCTCTAGGGGACCAACGCGGGCAGGCGTTTCTCGAACCGGGCACGGTACGGCCCGTACGGCGCCCGCCGGTAGCCGGCCGACTGGTAGAGGCCGACCGCCGCGGACAGCCCTGCCTCGAACTCCAGTCGCAGCAGGGGGCGGCCGGCGGCGAGCGCCTCCTCCTCCAGCGCCACGATCATCTGGCGGGCCAGGCCGCGCCCGCGGAAGGCCGGGCGCACGAAGAGACGCCGCAGCTCGGCCACGCCAGGCTCACCTGCCTGCCACGCCCCGCACGCGACCGCCCGGCCGTTGACGAAGCCGACCAGATACTCCAGGTCATCGTCCGGCTCGAGAGCTCCCGCCCCGGCCCCGAAGGCCGCACCGGTGATCAGGGCGGCCAGCTCCGGGTCGAGGGCGGGACGGGATTCGATCAGCACGAGGGTGACGCTAGGTGACCACCCTTGCCGGAGGGTTGCGCCGATCTGACCGGCGACCTATTCCTCGATGTCGTCGTCGTCGTTGACCAGCACCGGCAGCTGCGAGTTCGACACCGTGCTGATCGTGCCGTCGGCGGCCATGTGCTGGATCTCGTCGTCGTTGCGGACCCGGCGGGCCTTACGGGCCGCGAGACGCTGTGCCGCGGACGGGCGGGTGTCGAGCTCCTCGAGGCGCGAGTCGGTGCCGCGCGGGCCGGAGACGTACTCGCCGGCGTTGGGCTGCCAGTCGAACTCCCGCGTGCCGATGCGCACCGCGTCGCCCGGCTGCGCGCCCTTCTTGCCGAGCTCGGCCTCGACGCCGAGCCGCTCCAGCCGGTCGGCCAGGTATCCGATGGCCTCGTCGTTGTCGAAGTTGGTCTGCTTGATCCAGCGCTCCACCTGGGTGCCGCGGATCACGAAGACGCCGTCGGAGTCCTGCTCGATGGTGAAGCCGGTGTCGTCGACCGCCCGGGGGCGGATCACGATCCGGGTCGCCTCCTCGACCGGCTTGGCCGCGCGGTTCTCGGCGACCAGCTTGGCCAGGGCGAAGCTGAACTCGCGAAGGCCCTCACGGGTGACCGCGCTGATCTCGAAGACGCGGTAGCCGCGCGCCTCCAGGTCCGGGCGGACCATCTCGGCGAGGTCCCGCCCGTCCGGGATGTCGATCTTGTTGAGCACCACGAGACGCGGCCGGTCCTCCAGTCCCCCGTACGCCGAGAGCTCCGCCTCGATCGCGTCCAGGTCGGCCAGCGGGTCCCGCTCGATCTCCGGCGCCGCCGCGTCCAGCACGTGCACCAGAACCGAGGTCCGCTCGATGTGCCGCAGGAACTGCATGCCCAGGCCCTTGCCGGTGGCCGCGCCCGGGATCAGGCCGGGCACGTCGGCGATGGTGTAGGTCACATCGCCGGCCTGCACCACGCCCAGGTTCGGCACCAGCGTGGTGAACGGGTAGTCGGCGATCTTCGGCTTGGCCGCGGACATCACCGAGATCAGCGACGACTTGCCGGCCGACGGGAAGCCCACCAGGCCGACGTCGGCGACGCTCTTCAGCTCGAGAACCACGTCCAGCCGGTCGCCCGGCTCGCCCAGCTCGGCGAAGCCCGGCACCTTGCGCCGCGCGTTGGCCAGCGAGGCGTTGCCCCGGCCGCCACGGCCGCCGCGCGCCACGGTGAACTCGGTGCCGGCGCCGATCAGGTCGGCGAGCACCTCGCCGTCCTCGGTCTGCACGACCGTGCCGTCGGGCACCTTGAGCACCAGGTCACGGCCGGTCGCGCCGTCCCGGTTCGACCCGGCGCCACCGCCGCCGTTGTTGGCCTTGATGTGCGGGTGGAAATGGAAGTCCAGCAGGGTGTGCTGCTGCGGGTCCACCACCAGGATGATGCTGCCGCCGTGCCCGCCGTTGCCGCCGTCCGGCCCGCCGAGCGGCTTGAACTTCTCCCGGTGCACGGAGGCACAACCGTGCCCGCCGTCACCCGCCTGCAGGTGCAGCACTACCCGGTCGACGAA
Organism: Actinoplanes sp. NPDC049802; assembly: GCF_040656595.1. Lineage (NCBI taxonomy): Bacteria > Bacillati > Actinomycetota > Actinomycetes > Micromonosporales > Micromonosporaceae > Actinoplanes > Actinoplanes sp. NPDC049802. The sequence continues at coordinate 30,579 of NZ_JBFAMR010000020.1, read as the reverse complement.
CGTGGTCACTTTGCGACTCCTACTGCTGCTGGCTGGCTCTCAGTGCTGTCTCAGCAGCGCTGAGACAGCACTGGAGGCCAGCCGCCGGGGTTGAAAACGACAGCGGGCCGCGGACCCGAGGGTCCACGGCCCGCTGTGGAGAAAAACTACTCCGCGACCGGCACGATGCTGACGGTCTTGCGGCCGCGCGAGGTGCCGAACAGGACGTTACCGGTGGCAAGCGCGAACAGCGTGTCGTCGCCGCCGCGGCCGACCAGGTCGCCCGGGTGGAACTTCGTGCCCCGCTGGCGGATCAGGATCTCGCCGGCGTTGACCAGCTGACCACCGAACCGCTTCACACCCAGTCGCTGGGCGGCGGACTCACGGCCGTTACGCGAGCTGGATGCACCCTTTTTGTGAGCCATGGCGCGCCTACTTCCCGGTCTTGATGCCGGTCACCTTGACGCGGGTCAGCGGCTGACGGTGCCCCTGGCGCTTGTGGTATCCGGTCTTGTTCTTGAACTTGTGGATCCGGATCTTCGGACCCTTGGTGTGCTCGGCGATCTCGCCGGACACCGTAACGTTGGCAAGCTTGGCCGCTTCGGTCACCAGGTTGTCACCGTCGACGAGGAGGACCGCGGCGAGGGTCAGGGCATCGCCGGGCTGACCCGCGAGCTTCTCGACCTCGATCACGTCGCCCTCGGCAACCTTGTACTGCTTGCCGCCGGTCTTGACGATCGCGTACATGGGACGCGGACTCCCTGAGACTTACGCAGCCGTATGGCTGCTGGCGGATGTTGCTGAGAGGCTCCGGCAAGCGCCTTGGGGGCGCGCACGGAACTAGCGCCGAAAAGGCGCCGTTGGCAAGACTACTTCATCGCTCGCCCGAGACCCAAACCGGGCTCTACCCCCGGCCACAGGCCTTGTCCAGCCTGGCGTGCAGGGCGGTGAGCTCCTTGTCGTCGATCTTGGCAACGTCGCCCTTGAGAGCGGTGACCTGAGCGCCCATGGCGGCGAGCGCCTTCTTGAGCTTCGGGTCCGAGGCCAGCTTCGACATGTCCAGCAGAGCGAAGGAGAAGCTCTCCACGTCCCGGGTGACCTTCTCCTTGGCCTTGGCCTTCGCCTCGGCGCCCTCGGCCTTGACGAGCAGCCGGTAGTCCTCGGCGAAGGTGGCGCCGAAGCCGGTGCTGGTCCGGCTCGCCTGCGCGCAGATCGCCTCGGTGTCCTCGGCGAGCGCGGTGTCGGTCGGTTTCTCGGTGGTGGCGGCCGCCGACCGGGGCACGGCCGGAGCGGGAGCCGCCGCCGTCGGCGCGGGATCGGCGCCGGAGCAGCCGGCCAGCACGAGAGCGGCCAGCGCCGCCGATGCGATGACAACAGGGGTACGCGTACGCATGGGGTCGGTCTCCTCGGGGGCAGGGATCGATCCCGCCGAGGGTAACGGAAAACCCGGCCCGGTAGTTAGCTTTCTTTACAGATAACTACCGGGCCGGGTTTCAGCCGCTCAGGGGCGGGTACGGCGGCGTGCGCCACCCCGCCTGGACCGCCGGCGAGTACCCGTGGCGGCACCCACCACGTCCTCGTCGTCGTCCTCGTCCTCGTCGTCCTCCGCCGCGTCCGGGTCGCCGGACCCGGCCAGCCGCATCGGCTCGGCCTCGCCCGCGTGCCCGTTCGTGTCCTCCGACTCGTACCGGGACAGGTCGTAGCCGCTGATGTCGTAGTCGTCGTCGCCGTCCGGGGCGGTCAACGCCGCCGGCGCACGCCGGACGATCCCGGAACCCGACACCGGGGCTGCCGGCGGCACCTCGGCCACCTCCGCCACCGGACCGGGCTCCTCGGCCACCACCACGACGGCCGGCGGCTCCTCCACCGGCGCCACCCGCTCGACCGGGTCGGCCACCGCGACCGGCTCGGCCGCCACGACCGGCTCCACCGGCTCGGCCGGCGCGCTGTCGGCGCCACCACGGCGGCGCCGCGACCGGGACGGCTGCTGCGGCGGAGCCGGCGGCGCCTCGGTACGCACCGCCGCGGCGACCACCTTCACCTGAGCGCCACCGCCGGCGCCGCTGCTGCTGCCCCCGCCGCCGTTCGACCGCTTCTCCGGCACCGGCTCGGGGTGCAGGATCAGGCCACGGCCCTTGCAGTGGTCACAGTTCTCGCTGAACGCCTCCAGCAGGCCCGCGCCGATCCGCTTCCGGGTCATCTGCACCAGGCCCAGGGAGGTGATCTCGGTGACCTGGTGCTTGGTCCGGTCCCGGCCCAGGCACTCGGTGAGCCGCCGCAGCACCAGCTCGCGGTTGCTCTCCAGCACCATGTCGATGAAGTCGATCACCACGATGCCGCCGAGGTCACGCAGCCGCAGCTGGCGCACGATCTCCTCGGCCGCCTCCAGGTTGTTGCGGGTGACCGTCTCCTCCAGGTTGCCGCCCGCGCCGGTGTACTTACCGGTGTTGACGTCGACCACGGTCATCGCCTCGGTCCGGTCGATCACCAGGTGACCGCCGGACGGGAGGAAGACCTTGCGGTCCAGGCCCTTGAGGATCTGCTCGTCGATACGCCATTCGGCGAAGACGTCCGCCACACCGGTGTGCCGTCGCAGGCGCTCCACCAGGTCCGGGGAGACCGAGTCGAGGTAGTTCTCCACCTCGGCGTACGCCTGTTCGCCCTGCACCACGAGCTCACGGAAGTCCTCGTTGAAGAGGTCCCGGACCACCCGGATGACCAGGTCCGGCTCCTCGGAGAGGGCGCGCGGCGCGTTGCCCTCGGCGGCCCGGGCCTGGATGTCCTCCCACTGCGCCTGGAGCCGCTTGACGTCGCGGGCCAGTTCGTCCTCGCTGGCGCCCTCGGCGGCGGTCCGGACGATCACGCCCGCGCCGTCCGGCACCAGCTTCTTGAGGATGTCGCGGAGCCGCTTGCGCTCGGTGTCCGGCAGCTTGCGGCTGATGCCCGAGGCGTTGCCGTTGGGCACGTAGACCAGGTGCCGGCCGGAGAGCGCGATGTGGCTGGTCAGCCGGGCGCCCTTGTGACCGATCGGGTCCTTGGTGACCTGCACCAGAACCGAGTCGCCGGAGCGCAGCGCCTGCTCGATCGAGCGGGCCCGTCCCTCCAGGCCGGTGGCGTCCCAGTTGACCTCACCGGCGTACAGCACGGCGTTACGGCCGCGGCCCACGTCGACGAACGCCGCCTCCATGCTCGGCAGCACGTTCTGCACCTTGCCGAGGTAGACGTTGCCGACCATGGTCCCGGAGGTGGCCCGGGCCACGTAGTGCTCGACCAGGATGCCGTCCTCGAGGACCGCGATCTGGGTGCGGTCCTGCTTCTGCCGGACGACCATGACCCGGTCCACCGCCTCGCGACGGGCCAGGAACTCCGACTCGCTCAGGATCGGCGGACGGGTCCGCCGCTGCTCACGGCCGTCCCGGCGGCGCTGGCGCTTGGCCTCGAGCCTGGTCGAGCCGGAGACACCCTGCACCTCGTCGGTACGCCGGGGCTCGCGCACCCGCACCACGGTGTGCACGCCGTCCTCGATGCCACCGGTCTCGCCGTCACCGCTGGAACCCTTGCGGCGACGGCGGCGCCGACGGCGGGTGACTCCGTCGCCCTCGCCGTCCTCGGGCTCATCGTCCTCCTCGCCCTCCTCGGCGGAAGCCTCGGGGCCCTCCTCGGCGTCGCTCTCGTCGTCACCCTCGTCGGCCTCGTCGGACGGGCCCTTGCCCCGGCCGCGGCCGCGACGGCCCCGGCGGCGGCGACGGCGGCCGGCGGCGTCCTCGTCGTCCTCGTCCTCATCGGCGCCGTCCTCGACGTCGTCAGCGCTCTCGTCGACTTCGTCGATCTCGGCGGTGACCGGCTCGGGCTCGGCGACGGTGACCTCGGCGGGCTCCTCGGCCGCACCACGGCGGCGGCGCCGGCTGCGGCGCGGGGCCTCGACGACCTCCTCGGTCTCCTCCTCGGCCGTCTCGGCGGCCTCGGCGACCTCGGGGACCGGGGTCTCGACCGCCACCGGCGGTTCGGCGGCGCCGCGACGGCGGCGGGTCACCGGGGCGGGCACGGCCTCGGCCGGGTCCGGCGGCATGAAGAGCACAGCGGGCGGAAGCGCGGCGCGGCGGGCCCGGGTGGGCGTGGCCGGCTTCTCCTCGACGAAGTCGTCGTCGAGCGGAAGAACCCCGACCACCGGTACGGCGGCCGCGCGGGCCGCGGAGGCGGCCTCCACGGCGGCGTCCTCGATGAGGGCGGCCTCGTCCTCGGTGAGCTCCTCGGCGTCCTCGGCCGGGGTCACGGCCACCGGGATCTCGGCGACCTCGGCAACCGGAGCCGGTGGGACGGCCGGCTCCTCCACCTCGACGAGAGTGGGCTGCTCGACCTTCTTCCGGCGGGCGCGGGTGGCCTTCTTCACCGGCGGCGGGGTCTCGGCGACCGGGGCCTCAGCCGGGGTGACCGGAGTCTCAGCCGGGGCGGTGGGCGCCTCAGCCGGGACAGCCGGAGCGGCGGCCTTCTTCCGGCTGCGGGTGGCCTTCTTCACCGGAGCCGGAGTCTCGGCGACGGGATCCGCGACGGGAACGGCACCGGGACCGGCGGCCGGATCGGCGGCGCTGTCCGGCGCGTCGGCCTCCGGCGGAGACGCTGCCGCCTTGCGACGCGGAGCCCGCGTCCGGCGTGCCGGGGTCGTGCTTGCGGCGGTATCTCCGGGCGGCGTCACAGCTCCGTCCCGTTCACCGCCCTGATCTCCCAGGTTGACTGGGGGCTCGTTATCGAGCATGGGGCGCTCTCCAGTTCTCGGCGACCCCGGGCGCGGGTAAGCGCTGCCACGCAGGGTCGCTGCAAAGTTTTTCGGGCCCGGCCGAAGGGGACGGGCTGCCGAAGTCTGCCAACGAACACCGGCCGGTTTCCGGCTAGCGTCCTCCGATGCCGACGTCTCCGCGATCCGCGTCCAACGGATCGACGATCTCCCCCTGCGCGGTGAGTGTGCCCTGGGCCAGCCGGGTCACCCGAGGGGGCACCGGCGGCTCCAGGCCGGCCACCACGCGCAGGCCGGATAGGACGTCATCGGGCCGAACGGCGGGCGTTACCTGCCGTACGACAAGGTCGATTATCGCACACGGTACGCCAACGGCCCCGGAAGGTAGGTCCGGCTCTCCGGTCACCGCACAACGGGTCACCGCGGCGCGGGCGTCGAAGGTACGGCGGCCCTGCTTGGTCATGCGCTCCACCAGGACTTCCGTGGAGTCGAGGAACGCAGTGACCGCCTTCTCCGCGTCAGCGGGATCGATGCCGGGCAGCTCCAGCCGCCACCGCGAGGCGTCGATCCGGTCGGCGAGGCTGCCCTCTCCGGCCGTCACCGCCTCCAGGATGTCGAGCCCCGGCGAGAGCGCGTCGTCCAGGGCGGCGCGCAACTGCTCCGGATCGGCCGGCGCCTGCAGGCCTATCTCCAGGTACTCCGCCTCGCTGCCGACGCCGGTGGGCGCCGCGCTGGCGTACGAGATCTTGGGGTGTGGGGTGAAGCCCTGCGAGTAGGCGATCGGGACGGCGGCGCGGCGCAGCGCCCGCTCGAACGCGCGGGCGAAGTCGCGGTGCGAGGTGAAGCGCAGCGGGCCGCGTTTGGCGTACCGCAGGCGGATCCGCTGCACGACCGGCGCCTGGCCGCCGACGGGTTGGTTCTTCGGGGGAATCGGAAACTCCTAAGCGGGAACCCCTGTAAGAGGGTTTTCATCCGAATTTTGGGCGGTGGGCGGGGCGGTCGGACGGGTTACGGGTGTCAGAGGAAGCAGCTTCTTACCGGTGGGGCCGATCTGGATCTCGGTGTCCATCGCCGGGCAGACGCCGCAGTCGAAACACGGGGTCCAGCGGCAGTCGTCCTGCTCGTACTCGCTGAGCGAGTCCTGCCAGTCCTGCCAGAGCCAGTCCTTGTCGAGGCCGGAGTCCAGGTGGTCCCAGGGCAGGACCTCCAGCTCCTCGCGCTCGCGGGTGGTGAACCAGTCCAGATCCACACCCATGCCGGGCAGGACCTCGTCACAGGCCTCCACCCAGCGGGAGTAGGAGAAGTGCTCGGACCAGCCGTCGAAGCGGCCGCCCTTCTCCCAGACCCGGCGGATGACCTTGCCGACCCGGCGGTCACCGCGGGACAGCAGGCCCTCGATCAGCGACGGCTCGCCGTCGTGGTAGCGGAAACCGATCGCCCGGCCCAGCGAGCGGTCACTGTTGATCTCGTTCTTGAGCAGCTTGAGGCGGGCGTCGATGACCTCGGGACGTTCCATCGAGGCCCACTGGAACGGGGTGTGCGGCTTCGGCACGAAACCGCCGATCGACACGGTGCAGCGGATGTCCTTGGTCCCGGCGGCCTCCCGGCCGGCCCGGATGACCTCGTGCGCCATGTGGGCGATCTCGAGGACGTCCTCGTCGGTCTCGGTGGGCAGGCCGCACATGAAGTACAGCTTCACCTGGCGCCAGCCGTTCGAGTACGCCGTCACGACCGTACGGATCAGGTCTTCCTTGGTCACCATCTTGTTGATGACCTTGCGGATCCGCTCCGAGCCGCCCTCCGGCGCGAAGGTGAGACCGGTACGCCGTCCGTTGCGCGACAGCTCCTGTGCCAGGTCGATGTTGAACGCGTCGACCCGGGTGGACGGCAGGGACAGCGAGACATTGGTGTCCGCGTACTGCTCGGCCAGGCCGGAGCACATGTCACCGATCTCGGAGTGATCGGCGCTGGACAGCGAGAGCAGGCCGACCTCGTTGAAGCCGGAGAACTCCAGGCCCTGCTGGACCATCTGGCCGACCGTGGTGATCGACCGCTCCCGCACCGGGCGGGTGATCATGCCGGCCTGGCAGAACCGGCAACCCCGGGTGCAACCCCGGAAGATCTCCACGGCATACCGCTCGTGGACCGTCTCGGCCAGCGGCACCAGAGGCTTCTTCGGGTACGGCCACGCGTCCAGATCCATCGTCGTCCGCTTGGCGACGCGGAACGGCACGTCCGGCCGGTTCGGCACGACCCGCTGGATCCGGCCGTCGGGCAGGTAGTCCACGTCGTAGAACCGCGGCACGTAGATGCTCTCGGTACGGGCCAGGCGCAGCAGCAGCTCGTCCCGCCCGCCCGGGCAGCCCTCGGCCTTCCAGTCCCGGATGATCCCGGTGATCTCCAGGACCGCCTCCTCGCCGTCGCCGAGCACGGCGGCGTCGATGAAGTCGGCGATCGGCTCCGGGTTGAAGCTGGCGTGACCGCCGGCCAGCACGATCGGGTGGGTCTCGTCCCGGTCGGCGCTGTCCAGCGGGATGCCGGCCAGGTCCAGGGCGCTCAGCATGTTGGTGTAACCGAGCTCGGTGGCGAACGACAGCCCGAACACGTCGAACGCCGTCACCGGGCGGTGCGCGTCGACGGTGAACTGCGGGACGCCGTTCTCCTTCATGAGCGCCTCGAGGTCCGGCCAGACCGCGTAGGTCCGCTCGGCGAGCACGTCCTCGAGCTCGTTGAGCACCTCGTACAGAATCTGCACGCCCTGGTTGGGCAGGCCGACCTCGTAGGCGTCCGGATACATCAGCGCCCACCGGACCGTGGTCGCGTCCCAGTCCTTGACGACGGCGCCGAGCTCGCCGCCCACGTACTGGATCGGTTTGCTGACCCGGGGCAGCAGCTGCTCGAGCTGCGGGAAGACGGAACTCACGCTCATGGGGCTCCAGGGTACGCGAGGCAGGTAGAGGCTAACGCTCCAGTTCCGCCGCCGCACGGTCCAGATCGGTCGCCAGGAGGTCGTTCCGGAACGAACAGAGCTGCAGTGTCATCCGGGCGGCCCCACGCTCCCCGACGACCAGCCGGACCGGCTTCCTCCGGTCGTCCAGGTCTCCCACGATGAAGTCGAGGAGCCGCACCCCGGCGCTGTCCAGGAAAGAGACCGCGGTCAGGTCGATCACCACGGCGTTCGCCCCGGTGGTCCGGGCGACGATGGCGCGGCCGATGTCGTTGGCGTTGGCCAGGTCGATCTCACCCTTGAGGTGGACCAGCTCGGCCGTCCCCCGGCGGGAGAAACTCACCCACTGGTCCGCGGTCATGACGTGCCTCGATGCCGTCGCATGGTCACCGTCGTCCCCTCTCCCCGGTCGAAGATCACTTCATCCATCGACTCGTAGATCAGTTGCAGGCCCCGGCCGCGGGCCACGTCGGTGCCCGGCCCCTGCCAGACACCCTGGTCGCTGACCCGGATCTCGACGGCGTCGGCGCTGATCGTGGCGACCACGTCGACCACCCCGAACGGGTCGTCCTGATAGCCGTGCTCGATCGAGTTCGCCACCGCCTCCGAGCAGGCCAGCAGCACCGCGTTCAGGCAGTCGGCGTCGATGCCGTGGCCCATCAGCCAGCCCCGTATGTCGGCCCGCAGCAGCGAGATCTGCAACGGGTCGGCGCCGATCGTGCGCTCCAGGCGCTCCTCGGTGCCCAGCGAGAGGCAGAGCATGCAGACGTCGTCGGCGTGGTCGCGGCCGACCAGGATGTCGGCCAGCCCGGCGGTCAGGCCCTTGAGCGGGGCGTCGCGCAGCCGCGAGAACTCCCGGGCCAGGATCTTGAAGCCCCGGTCGATCGGGCGGCTGCGGCGCTCGATGAGGCCGTCGGTGTAGAGCAGCAGACGGCTTCCGGCGGCCAGCCGCATCCGGTGCTCGACCCGGCGGCGGTCGCCGGCCCGGGAGCCGAGCGGCGCCGAGCGGGCCTGCATGAGGTACTGCGGCGGGCCGGCCGGCTCGTGCAGCAGCGGTGGCAGATGACCGGCGGTGGCGTACGCCATCTCGCTGCTGAGCAGGTCGATCTCGGCATAGACGACGGTCGCCATCCGCGCCGACTCGACCCGCTCGCAGAACCGGTCCAGCCCTTCCAGGAGCCGGGCCGGGCCGTTCTCGGCGGTGGCCAGCGCCCGGATCGCGCTGCGCAACTGACCCATCGTGGTGGCCGCGTCGATGCCCCGCCCGACCACGTCACCGACCACCACGGCCAGCTTGTTGGCGGTGATCAGGAAGGCGTCGTACCAGTCGCCGCCGACCTCCAGGTCCTGCGCGGCGGCCTGGTAGTGGGTCTCCAGCGCGAATCGCGGGTCGGTGCCCGGCACGTCCGCGGCGAGCAGACTGCGCTGGAGGGTACGGGCGATGGCCCGCTCCTGCTCGTAGAGCCGTGCGTTCTCCAGCGCCAGGGCGGCCCGGTCGGCCAGGTCGACCAGGAAGAGCCGGTCCGCCTCCGCGCCGCGCCGGTCGGGGGCCATCCGCAGCGCCAGGGTGCCGATCACCCGGCCGCGGACGGTCAGCGGCAGCACGGTGCAGCCCGGCCCGTCGCCGGCGAAGACCGGCGCGCACGTCTCGACCACCTCGGCCACCAGGGCGTCCAGCAGCTCCGGGGCGGGGGCCGGACCGCCGTGGTCCTCGACCAGTCCGGCCGGGCCCACCTGGAGGCGGACCAGCGTCCAGTCGGCGATCTCCGGAACCAGCCGCTCGACCAGCCGGCGGGCCCGCTGCAGCAGGCGGTGCTCCTCGTCCAGCGCCCGGGTGGTGCGGGCCAGGAACGTGGAACGGTCCTCGCGGCGGCGGGCGTCGTCGTACAGCCGGGCACGGTCGAGCGCCTGACCCGCCTGCTGTCCGAGAAGGCGGATCACCCGCAGCTCACTGTCGGTGAGCACGCGCTCCTCACGGAAGCTGAACGCCAGCACGCCCAGCACCGACACGGCGGTCTGCTCGTCGGCCGGGCCGGTGGTGAGCGGCAGCAGCACCACGGTCCCGCGCCCGGACCGGCGCATCGACTCGGCCAGGTCCGGGAAGTGCTCCTCGGCCTCCGCCACGGTGCCGATCACGTGCAGGTCGCCGCGCCGGGCCACCTCGGCGACCGCCCGGGTCGACGAGCGGGGCATGTCGTCCCAGCCGCCGGTGGTCGGGTCGGTGGAGGAGACCGCGATCAGCTGGTCCCGCTCCAGGTCGACCAGGTAGATGCTGCTGCTGGTGGCCTGGAACGCCGGCTCCGGCGCCCGGATCACCGCCTCCACCACCTCGGCCTCGGTCGGGGCCGCCGCCAGGTCGGCCACGATCTGCTGGAGCACCCGGATCCGCTGTTCGGAGGCCTCCGCGGCCCGGCGGGCGGCCAGCAGCTCCCGCTCGTAGCCACGCCGCTCGGTGGCGTTGAAGACCATCGTGCGGATGATCCGGGGCGTGCCGGTGGCGCCGCGCTCCAGCACCGAGTTGACCAGGGTGGGCACCCGGGTCCGGTCGGCACGGACCACCTCGAGGGCGATCTCGTGCACCTCGCCCTGCATCGACAGCAACGGCGCGTAGTGGGTCTCGTGATAGATCTGATCACCCGGAGTGAGCAGGTCACGGAACCGCTTGTGACCGATCAGATCGGTACGCGCGTAGCCCGTCCAGGCCAGGAAGGTCTCGTTGACCCGGACGATGGTGCCGTCCGGGAGCGTCGTGAGGTAGCCGCACGGCGCGTGTTCGTACAGGTCCTCAGGATCGTCGTCCCAGGGCAGTCGCAACTCCTGTGTCACGTCCGGCCCGCCAGATTCACTCACGCCAATCGTCCGCCGATCATGCCCGCTGTCTACAACCAGGACTTGATCGCGTCAACCGTCTCCTCGGGCGCGCTCAGGTTGGGACAGTGCCCGGTCGCGTTCAGGGTCATGAAGGTGCTCTCCCGGGTGTGCTTGTGGACGTATTCCCCGACCACGGCGGGCGCGATGACGTCGTCCGAGCACTGCAGGATCAGCGACGGCACCCGCAGATCGGGCAGATCGGCACGGTTGTCGGAGAGGAAGGTGACCCGGGCGAACTTCTTGGCGATCTCCGGATCGGTACGGCAGAAGCTGTTCGTCAGCTCCTCGCCCAGTTCGGGCCGCTCCGGATTGCCCATGATCACCGGCGCCATCGCGCTGGACCAGCCCAGATAGTTGCTGTCCAGCGACTCCAGCATCTCCTCGATGTCGGAACGGGCGAACCCGCCCACGTAACCGTCCGCCTCGTCGTCGATGTACCGCGGGGACGGGCCCACCATGACGATCCCGGCGAAGCGGTCCGGCTCGCGGATCGCGGCGAGCACACCGATCATCGCGGCCACCGAATGGCCCACGAAGACGACGTCCCGCAGGTCGTGCTCCTCGAGGATCTCCAGGACGTCCAGGGAGTAGCCGGAGAGCGTGCCGTGCCGGGAGTCCCGGTACGCCGACAGGTCCGACCTCCCGTTGCCGACGTGGTCGAACAGAACGATCCGGTGAGTGTCCTCGAAGGCCGGGGTCACGAAACGCCACATGTTCTGATCGCAGCCGTACCCGTGGGCGAACAGCATCGGACGGCCGGAGCCGGCTCCGGAGATCGTGACCGCGTTTCTCTGCGTCGTGCTCATGTGGAGACCTCTCCCGACTGCACGCGAACGTGAATCCGGCCCTTGGAGGCCAGAGGATGCCAAGTCCGGGTAACCATACGACTCCGGAGCGTTTCGCACATCGCCCTCGTTGTCCGCCATTGTGGTTCGCCGTCCGGATCCGGCCCCGCCGTCCCAGTGGCGCCGCGTCCCTAACCTGGGTGAAGACGTGTGTGTCACGGAAAGCGTGGAGGAGACCGGAAGACATGGCCGACCCGCAGCCGGGCGACGAGACTCCGGTCGCCGGAGTGCCCGGCCCCACCCGGTTCGCCGGACCGGACGAGACCGATCCGCCGACCGAGGCGCTCGCCGGCCGATGGAGCGCCGCCGCGCCGGTGCCGGAGCCGGGTCCGCGCCGTTCGCGCTGGTCCCGCATGCTCGGCCGGATCACCGGCGGCGAGGCCGAGGCGGAGGACGACCGCACCGCGGTGCCGGCAGTCGACCCGTGGGCCGATCAGGACACGCCGGTCTGGGCGGAGGCCTACACGACGCCGCCGGCGCCCGCCGATCTCCCGGTGACCCGCACGGACGCGCCGGCCGCACCACCCACCCGGGTGGAGAGGCCGAATCCCACCATCCCGGCGCCGGGCACCTACCCGCCACCGGCGGCCGGCTCCGGCCTGCCGCCACTGCTGCCACCGAAGGTCCGTTCCTGGGGCCGCCGCGCCGCCACGAAGGGCCAGGAGGCGGCCGGCAACGCTCCGGCCAGGTTGCGGGCGTGGGGCCGGCAGGCGGCGGCGAAGAGTCAGCGGGTGGCGAAGGACCGGATTCCGGTGCAGCCCCGTCCGCCGGCCACCCCACCGGCCGCCCCGCCGTGGGCCGCCCGCCCGCTTCCCCGGCCGCCACGCAAGCGCCGCCGCCCACGCCGGCTCGCCCTGCTCGTGGTGGTCGCCCTGGCCCTCGGCTACTGGCTCCTGCCCGGCGCCCGGCAGTACCCGGTGACGGCGGTCCTCCCGGAGTCCTTCGCCGATCTGAAGCTGCGCGACACGGCGGCCGGCCAGCGCGCCGCCCGGCGGCTGGCCGAGCAACTGCAGTCGGCCGGATCGGAGGGGGACGCGTTCGCCGGCGTCTACGCCGACGGGCGCGGTAAGCGGGTCACCGTCTTCGGGGTCACCGGCTTCCGGCTCACCCCGGCCTCCGACGTGGAAGCCCAGCTCGCCCGGCTGTCCGGCTCACTGAAGCTGAAGAACGTCCAGCCGTTCGACCTGGGGGTCCTCGGCGCGCACCAGCGGTGCGGCACCGGCCGTCTGGAGGACACGTCGGTGGTGGCCTGCGCCTGGGCCGACCACGGCAGTCTCGCCACGGTCCTGCTCACCCGGCGGTCCCTGGAGGAGAGCGCCGAGCTGGTGAGCAGACTCCGCGAGACCGTCCTGGTGCCCTCGTGACGGCTCTCGGCGGAGGGTGACCACCCGCTCAAGCCCGGCGGGCGCGGCACGGCCGTGACCCGGCAGGGGCTCGCGGGGCTCGGCGGGGCGATCAGAATCGGACGGGGCGTTTGTGCCCGTACCCGATCCGGGGTTTATTGCTCGCGTTTGCTGGGGGCGTAGCGCGGCACGTACTCCTGGCCGGTGAGCTTCTGGATTTCCGCCATCACCTGGTCGGTGAGCTCGCGCAGCGCGGTGCGGTCGTCGGACCGGCCCACCGTCTCGATCGGCTTGCCGAACTTGACCGTGATGACGCCGCGGATCAACTTGGGGGCCGGCCGGCCGATGGGCTGAACCTTCTCGGTCCCGAGCACGCCGACCGGGACGATCGGCACACCCGCCGCGACGGCCAGGCGGGCCACCCCGGTCCGCCCTCGGTAGAGGCGGCCGTCGGGCGATCGGGTGCCCTCGGGATAGACGGCGATCAGCTCACCGTCGCGCAGTGCCGGGATGGCGGCGTCGAAGGCGGTGAGGGCGGCGCGGCCACCGGTCCGCTCGACGCGGATCGCCCCGAGGCCCTCCATCAGCTTGCGGTTGAGGAAACCTTTGACGCCGGTGCCGTCGAAGTAGTCGGACTTGGCCCAGAAGGCCAGGTGCCGGGGCACCACGGCGCCGAGGAGAAGCTCATCGGCGACGGAGAGGTGATTGCCCGCGAAGATGGCGCCACCGGTGCGCGGCACGTGCTCGATGCCTTCGACGTGCGGCCGCCAGCCGGTCATCAGCACTTTGCCGAGGGTGACCTTGCCGATTGTGTAGAGCAGCGGCAACTCGTCCTCCGGGACGCATGGGGGTGTGTGGTGCTGTGAGGTTAGCTGACAGTCGCCACGATGTACCTAGTGATCTTGGTCCGGCCCGGACATTCGCCCACACCAGGCGAACATCCGGGCCAATCGGTTGAATCACACCGCCGTGACGGTCACCGTGACCCGCTCAGCGTCGCCGACCTCGCCCGCGAAGCCCTCCGACAGATCGGCGAACTCCACCGACGTGGCGAGAGTCTCACCGGCGACGAACTCCCGGTGCGCCTCGACGGCCGCCCGGACCGCCGGGGGCGCCGACAGCACGAGCGCGATCCGGTCGCTGACGTCCAGGTCGGCGTCCCGCCGGGCCTGCTGCACGACGCGGATGACGTCGCGGGCCAGCCCCTCGGCCGCCAGCACCGGGGTGACCGCGGTGTCGAGGACCACGACGCCACCACCGGCCGGCAGCGGTGCGGAGTTCTCCACGTCGGCGGCGACCAGCCTCAGCTCGTACTCCCCCTCGGCGAGGGTGACGCCGGCCGCGACCGGGGCGCCGTCGACGAGCTGCCAGTCGCCGCTCTTCACCGCCTTGATCACCTGCTGGACCTGCTTGCCGACCCGGGGGCCGAGCGCCCGCGGGACGACCGTGAGAACCTGCTGGCAGTAGGCGGCCACGTCGTCGGTGAAGACCACCTCCTTGACGTTGACCTCGTCCTTGAGCAGGTCACCGAGCCCGGCCAAGGAACCGCCGTCCTTGACCGCCACGGTGAGTGACGCCAGCGGCAGGCGGACCCGGAGGCCCTTCGCCTTGCGCAGCGACAGCGCCGCCGACGCCACGTCCCGGATCGCGTCCATCGACGCGACCAGCTGGTGGTCGGCGGGGAACACCTCCGCCGACGGCCAGTCGGTCAGGTGCACCGAACGGCCGCCGGTCAGGCCGCGCCAGATCTCCTCGGCGGTCAGCGGCGCGAGCGGCGCCACCACCCGGGTGAGCGTCTCCAGCACGGTGGCCAGGGTGTCGAAGGCGTCCTCGTCGCCGGCCCAGAAGCGGTCCCGGGAACGGCGCACGTACCAGTTGGTGAGGGCGTCGAGGTAGCCTCGCACCGTTGCCGCAGCGCCCGAAATGTCGTAATCGTCCATCTGGCTCTGAACGTCGGTGACAAGCTCCCGGGTCTTCGCGAGCACATAGCGGTCGAGCAAGTGCTGCGAATTTGTCCGGAATTTCGCCTCATAATCCGAAGCGTTAGCGTAGAGACTGAAGAAGTACCAGACGTTCCACAGCGGCAGGAGAACCTGCCGGACCGAGTCGCGGATCGCGACCTCCGTCACCGGCATGTCCCCACCCCGGAGCACCGGCGACGACATCAGCATCCAGCGCATCGCGTCCGAGCCGTAGGTGTCGAAGACCCGGTACACGTCCGGATAATTCCGCAAAGACTTGGACATCTTGCGACCATCCTCGCCCAGCAGGATGCCGTGGCTCAGGCAGTTGCGGAACGCGGGCCGGTCGAACAGCGCCGTCGCCAGCACGTGCATGGTGTAGAACCAGCCACGGGTCTGCCCGATGTACTCGACGATGAAGTCGCCCGGGTAGTGGTGCTCGAACCAGTCCTTGTTCTCGAACGGGTAGTGCACCTGGGCGAACGGCATCGACCCGGACTCGAACCAGCAGTCCAGCACCTCGGGGACGCGGCGCATGGTCGACTTCCCGGTCGGGTCGTCCGGGTTGGGCCGGGTCAGCTGATCCACATGAGGCCGGTGGAGGTCCTCCACGGAGACCCCGAAGTCCCGGGACAGCTCCTCGTAGGACCCGTAGACGTCGACCCGCGGATACTGCGGGTCGTCCGACTTCCACACCGGGATCGGCGACCCCCAGAACCGGTTCCGGGAGATCGACCAGTCGCGGGCGTTCGCCAGCCACTTGCCGAACGATCCGTCCTTGATGTGTGACGGCGTCCAGCTGATCTGCTGGTTGAGCTCCACCATCCGGTCCCGGAAGGTGCTCACCGCGACGAACCAGGACGACACCGCCTTGTAGACGAGCGGGGTGTCGCAACGCCAGCAGTGCGGGTACGAGTGCGTGTACCCGTCGTGGCGCAGCACCACGCCGCGCTCCTTCAGCACGGCGATCACCGGCTTGTTGGCGTCGAAGACCTGCAGACCCTGGAAGTCCGGGACCAGCGAGGTGAACCGGGTGTGGTCGTCGACGGTCACCACGGTCGGGATGCCGGCCGCGTTGCAGGCGTTCTGGTCGTCCTCGCCGAAGGCCGGGGCCATGTGGACGACACCGGTGCCGTCCTCGGTGGTCACGAAGTCGGCGCCGAGGACCTGGAAGGCGTTCTCCCCGGCCGGCTCGACGAGGAAGTCGAACAGCGGGGTGTAGCGGCGGCCGACGAGATCCCGGCCGAAGACGCTGCCGACCTGCTCGTAGCCGTCCAGCTCCTTGGCGTAGGCGGCCACTCGCGCCGCGCCGACAAGCAGCTTCTGTCCAGAATCATCGGACATGACGGCGTACTCGATGTCGGGGCCGACGGCGAGCGCCAGGTTGGACGGCAGGGTCCACGGCGTGGTGGTCCACACCGCGATGTCCTCGCCGGTGTCCAACCGGAACCTGACCGTCAGAGCCGGATCCGTCCGGTCCCGGTAGACGTCGTCCATCCGCGTCTCGGTGTTCGACAGCGGCGTCTCGCACCGGAAACAGTAGGCGAGAACCCGGAAGCCCTCGTAGACCAGACCCTTGTCATGCAGCGTCTTGAACGCCCACATGACCGACTCCATGTAAGCCGGGTCGAGCGTCTTGTAGTCGTTCGCGAAGTCCACCCACCGGGCCTGGCGCGTCACATAACGCTCCCAGTCCTTCGTGTAGGCGAGCACCGACGTCCGGCAGGCCTCGTTGAACTTGTCGATGCCCAGGTCGACGATCTGCGCCTTGCTGGTGATGCCGAGCTGCTTCTCCGCCTCCACCTCGGCGGGCAGGCCGTGCGTGTCCCAGCCGAACCGCCGCTCCACCCGCTTGCCGCGCATCGTCTGATAACGCGGCACCAGGTCCTTCACGTACCCGGTGAACAGGTGGCCGTAGTGCGGCAGGCCGTTGGCGAACGGCGGCCCGTCGTAGAAGACGTACTCGTTGGCGCCGCTGTCCCCGGCCGGGCGCCGCTCGACGGACGCCTCGAACGTCTTGTCGGCGGCCCAGTGGTCGAGGACCGAGCGCTCGACCGCCGGCAGATCCGGGCTCGCCGGAACGCCGGAGGCGTCGGTGTGTTTCGGGTAGGCCATCTGGTGTTCCCCTCAAGCAGTTCACATGACGTGACTGCGAGGACGAGCCTCCGACGAAGACCCGCGGTACCACCTCGCTTGACGGTCCGTGGAGACCCGCCCGCTCATTCGCCGGAAGGCTGCGCGGTCCGGTGTCCGCCCGGTTCTACTAGAGCTCGCGCCCGTTCTTCCGGAGGCTCCCCGGTGATGGCCGGTTCAAAGCCTGCGTGCGCACAACGATACCGGGCACGCTCCGCTTCCCTCATCCGCATTACCCCGAGGGGTACGCCTGCGCGCCCCCGCCGTGGCAGGCAGGCGACGACCGTCGCTGCTCACGCCCGGCGCCGCCCGCGCCGGGCGGAGCTGCCCACTCACCCTCCCGCCGCGGTCCCGTGGGCGGGACCACCCTCCCTAAACTCCGTCCTGTGATCCGGATCGAGTTCGACGAACCGACGCTGTCGCGTACCCGCATCGCGATCAGCCCGTTGATCGAGACGGTCTGCGGACTCTGGCTGCTGATCAGTCATCCGGAGGCGGCCCCGTGGCCGTACGACGCCTGGGCCCGGCGAGCCCGGATGGTGCTGGCCACCGACCCGGTGACCGCCCCGCTGCGGGTCTACTCCGAGGTCGGGCGGATGCTGCCGGATTTCCTGGCCCCGATGCCGACCACGGCCGCGCCGACCATCGGCGAGCAGATCGACGAGGTACGGCACACGCCCGCCGACGTGATCGCGGCGCAGATCGCCCGGCACCACCCGGACGGCGTGCCGCCCTGCCTGCGGCCCTTCCTCGACGACCGGGAGTCCGCGCTGCACCGGCTCGCCGACGGTCTCGCCGCGTTCTGGGACGGCGCCATGGCCCCGTACTGGCCGGCCATGCGGGCCGCCCTCGACGAGGAGGTCCTGCTGCGGGCCCGGGCGCTGGCCGCCGACGGGCCGGACGCGCTGCTCGCCCGGCTGCACGACCGGGTCCACTGGGAGCGTCCGGTGCTCACCCTGAGGAAACAGCTGGAGGACAGCTTCACCGCCACCGACCGGCGGCTCCTGCTGGTGCCGCTGATCTTCTCGCGCGGCGCGCTGCTCTACAGCTCGGACCATCCCGAGGTGGTGCTGGTGACCTACCAGGCCCGCGGCGCCGCCGTCCTCGCCGAGACCCACACCCCGGCCGCGGACGACCGGCTCGCACTGCTCATCGGGCGCGGCCGGGCCACCGTGCTGCGGACGCTGACCACTCCGACCACCACCACCGGGCTGGCCACCCTGCTGGGGCTCGCCCCGAGCACGGTCTCCGAGCATCTGGCCGGTTTGCAGGCCGCCGGGGTGGTGCACCGGCGGCGGGCCGGGCGCCGGGTCCTCTACGGTCTGGAACCGGCGGGGCTCGCGCTCGTCAATCTGCTCGGCGACGATTCGGCCACCACCGAATCCGTTTCCTGAACGATCGGCGTTCTCTAGCTTTCCGGGCATGGAAAGCGACTACGCCATCGAGGCGGAGGGCCTGCGCCGCACGTACCGGACCCGCACCGGCTGGCTGCGGCCCCGGCGCGAGACGGTGGAGGCCGTCCGCGGGGTCGACCTGACAGTGCGCCGCGGCGAGCTGTTCGGCCTGCTCGGCCCGAACGGCGCCGGCAAGACCACCACCATCAAGATGCTCAACACCCTGCTCATCCCGACCGCCGGCACGGCACGGATCCGCGGCTTCGACGTGGTCCGGCAGACCCGGGAGGTACGCCGGAGGATCGGGTACGTGTTCGGCGGCGACCGCGGTCTCTACGACCGGCTGTCCGCGCTGGACAACCTGCGCTACTTCGCCGAGTTGTACGGTGTGCCGCCCCGCGACCAGAGGCGCCGCATCGCCGAACTGCTGGAACTCGTCGGCCTCACCGGACGGGAGCGGGAACGGGTCGAGGGCTACTCCCGAGGCATGCGGCAGCGGCTGCACATCGCCCGCGGCCTGCTGCACGCCCCCGAGGTGCTGTTCCTCGACGAGCCGTCGATCGGGGTGGATCCGGTCGCCGCCCGGGAACTGCGCCGCACCGTGGCCGGGCTCGCCGCAGCCGGCACCACGGTCGTGCTGACCACGCACTACATGGCCGAGGCGGACGAGCTCTGCGACCGGATCGCGGTCATCTCCGGCGGCGAGATCCAGGCGCTCGGCACACCGGCCGAGCTGCGGTGCCGGGCAGACGGGCGCCGGGTCGTGGAGGTCGAGGCGTACGGAGTCCCGACCACCGCGATCAGCGCCCTACGGGGGCTGCCCGGCGTCCGCGAGACCTCGGTGGAGGACCGCGGGGCGCTGCAACTGCTGACCGTCCAGTCCGACGCGCACGTCGACGTGCAGGGCGACGTGCTGCGGGAACTCACCGGGATCCGGCTCGGCCGGGTGGACAGCCGGGAACCGACGCTGGAGGACGCGTACGTGGCGATCGTGGGCGCCGCATGAGAACTCCGCGCACCCTGCTGCTCGGCACCGTGCTGCGCGCCAAGCATCTCAGCCGGTCACCCCTCGAGATCGCCCTGGCCCTGGTCATTCCGCTGGTCCAGGCCACCCTGGCGGTCTACCTGTTCCGGGCCGGCGACGAACCGCACCGGCTGCTCGAGGCCGCCGTCGGCGCAGGGCTGATGGGCGTCTGGGCGTCGGTGCTAACCGGCTCGGGCGGTGCCATCCAGCACCAGCGGTTCGAGGGCACCCTCGAGATCATCATGCTGACGCCCCGGCACCCGGCGATCGTCGTCCTGCCGCTCACCGCGGCCACCGCGGTCACCGGCTGCTACGCGCTGATCGCCACACTGCTGTGGGGCCGGATCGTCTACGGCATCCCGATCGACCTCGCGCACCCGGTCGCGTTCGGGGCCGCCACCGTGGCCTGCATCGCCGGGCTCGGCATGTTCGGGCTGCTGATGGCCTCCACGTTCGTGCTGCTGCGCAATGCCAACGCGCTGGTCAACTCGCTCGATTACCCGGTCTGGCTGCTCTCCGGGATGCTCGTGCCGATCAGCGTGCTGCCGGCCTGGACCGCCCCGATCGCGGCCGTCCTGCCGACCACCTGGGGCGCCCGGGCGCTGCGCGAGGCCACCATCGGCGGGCCGGTCTGGCCGTCCATCGGGATCTGCCTGACCCTCGGCGCAGTGTGCCTGGCCCTCGGCGCGGTTCTGCTGAAATCCTTCGAGCGCCGCGCCCGTGCGGCCGGCACCCTGGCGCTGGCATGAGGACGCTACGGCTGATCGGCATCGGTGGCGCGCTGGCGTACCGGGCCCTCTTCAACTGGACCACCCCCGCGATGTACGCCGGGACACTGCTCGCCGGGCCCACCTTCCAACTGCTGTTCTTCGCCTACCTGGGACGGCAGTTGCAGGTGGCCGACGACCGGTTCTTCATCGTCGGCAACGCGGTGCTGGCCGCGTCCACCGCGTGCGTGTTCGGCGGGACGATGGCGGTCGCCAACGAGCGCCGCTACGGAACCCTCGGCCACGTCCTGCTGTCCCCGCGCAGCCGGACCGTGGTGTTCTGGGGACGAGTCCTGCCGTACGCCGGCAACGGTCTGCTCATCGCCGCGTTCACACTGTTCATGGGGGTGCTGCTGCTCGGTCTGCGAATCCCCGTCACGGCCGTGCCGGGCCTGGCGCTGGCACTGGCCGCCGGCTCGCTGGCCTGCGGCTTCTTCGGGCTCACCCTGGGCGCGGTGGGCCTGAGGTTCCGCGACGTCTGGGTCGTCTCCAACGTGTCGGCCGCGCTGCTGCTCCTGCTGACCGGGGTCAACGTGCCGCGCGGCGAATTGCCCGACTGGATGATCGCTGTCGGACAGTTGCTGCCGATCACCCATGCGGCGCAAGCGGCCCGGCTGCTGGCCGCCGGGCGCGGCCTCGAAGCGGCCGCGCCCGTGCTGGGCCGGGAACTGCTGGTCGGCGCCGGCTACGCGGTCCTCGCCGCGCTCCTGCTCAAGGTCTTCGAGGCCGAGTCCCGTCGCCGGGCCGGCCTGGAGACCCGGTAGCGACTGTCGGATCTAGAGCTTCGGGAACCAGAGGGCCAGCTCGCGCTCGGCGCTCTCCGGGGAGTCGGAGGCGTGCACCAGGTTCTCCCGGTTGGAGAGGGCCAGGTCACCACGGATCGTGCCGGCGGCCGCCTTGCGGCCGTCGGTCGCGCCGATCATGGCCCGGACCACCTCGATGACCGAGTCGCCGGAGAGGACCAGAGCGGCCAGCGGGCCGCCGGTCATGAAATCCTTCAGCGGCGGGTAGAAGGCCTTGTCCACATGCTCGGCATAGTGCGCGTCGGCCAGGGAGCCGTCCATCGTGCGCAACTCCAGCGCCTCGACGACCAGGCCCTTACGCTCGAAACGGGACAGAATCTCGCCGAGCAGGCCGCGGCGGACCGCGTCCGGCTTGATCAGGACGAGCGAACGCTCGGTAGTGCTGGACACGCGGTTCCTCCGTTATCACTACTGGCCGACACGCGGGGAGTTCAGCCTATCGGT
Organism: Actinoplanes sp. NPDC049802; assembly: GCF_040656595.1. Taxonomy (NCBI): domain Bacteria; kingdom Bacillati; phylum Actinomycetota; class Actinomycetes; order Micromonosporales; family Micromonosporaceae; genus Actinoplanes; species Actinoplanes sp. NPDC049802. The sequence goes on along the minus strand of NZ_JBFAMR010000020.1, from coordinate 9,336 downwards.
ACCGCGAACGGGGCGAGCGGCGATGTCCGGACTACCGCACTTTCGCGGACGCACCGCCGGGCCATAACCTGACGGGGACAACCGGGAGGTCCACAGTGGCGAACCAGACCGGCCGGCCTATCGCACCGGCGCGCAAGCTGGTGGCGGCGATCATGGCCACGCTGGCGGCCTTCGTGATCGTTTACGGGCTCGGCATGCGCAGTTCCGCCGTCGCCTTCTTCGGCGTCGCGGTTCTCCTCATCGCCATAGCGGTCGCCTTCCTCAACGTGTCGCGCCGCGGCGGCCGGGCCACCGTGGCGGGCACCGCCGAGGTGCGGTCGATCACCGAGCCGCCGCCCGTCGGGGCGTACGGGCGGGCCACCCTCGAACTGATCGTGGTGGCGCCCGGCCTCGGCGCCTTCGACGCCACGGTCCGCGAGTCCCGGGTGCCGATCGAGAAGTGGCCGGTGCCCGGCGCGACCATCCCGATCACCGTCGACGTCGACGACACCCGCCGCGTCCGGATCAACTGGAAGGACGCGGCCACCCGCCCCGAGGGCGAGGACCCGCCTCCGCCTCCCGCACCCGCCGACCACGCCGAGCCCGACGACCTCGACGACGAACTGCTCGGCTCCGTCGACCCGGCCCCGTGGGAGGGCCGCGAACGCGAGTGGGACGTCGACACCGAGGACCCGGCCGGACCGCACGCCTCCTCCGGCGGTTTCGGGCGCCGGACCACCACACCGGTCGTGGTCCGCGACACTCCGGCCGGCACCATCGTCGAGGGCCACGTCGTCGGCACCGACGAGGAGCCTCCGCCGCTGCCCCGGCGGGCCCGCCCGTTCGGCCCGGCCGGCGCCACGGCGTCCACCGCCTTCGACGACCCGCCCCGCTCCACGGCCCACGATCATGACGAGGAGCCGGGCTTCTCCCCCCTCGACGACCCGCGGCCCACCTCCGGCCCCGCCGCGCCCTCGCACTCCTCCGGCCCCGCCGCGCCCTCGCACTCCTCCGGCCCCGCCGCACCCTCGCACTCCTCCGGGTCCGCCTCGCCCTACGCGGAGTCGCCGGGCGGAGCGGCCTTCGCCGCCGCACCGGCCGCCGGTTCCACTTCCGGCCGTTCAGGGGACCCCGGCCCGTCCACCGGCGGGCCGGGCCCGCAGGGCGGAGCCCGGCCCACCACGGCATCCCGCCCACCGGGCTCCCGTCCGAGCCCACGCCCCCGAGGTGGCTCAGCCACCGCGACGGCCGAGCGCGGCGCCCCGTCGGCCGCCTCCCGCACCGCCACCACCACGACGACGGCGACCCCGCAGGCGGGCACCACCATGCCCCCGTCCCAGCGCACATCCAGCGAGTCGTCTGCCGCCACCGGTATGGTCGCGGAGCCCGATCCGGCAACCCTCCACGTGGACGAGGATCACCCCACCGGCCCGATGCCCGGACACGTGGCAGAGACCCGCCGGGACACCGCTCACCCGGACGAAACGCACCCCGGCGACGCCGTCCCGTCCGAGACCCGCCAGGACACCACCGAAGCGTCCGAGACCCGCCGGAGCACCGCGGAAGCGGCCGGCGCCCGCCGAGCCGAAACCTCGGTCCCGCCGAGCGACCTCGACACGGATGACCCCGACGCGGCCATCGACCTGGACCTGGACGGCCCACCGACCCGCTCGACGCCCTCGGGCCCCACGGCCGCAGCCGCCGCCCAGCCGGTGCCCGCCCCTCGTGAGGCGGCCCACCACCGAGCGGACGAAAGCGACGCCCCGGCCCGCCCCACCGAGACCGGCGCGGCATCCGGCCCGTCCCGATCGCAACCGGAGGCCGCCGACCGCGGCCCGCGACCGGATGACCGCGGCCCACGACCGGATGACCGCGGCCCACGACCGGATTCTCCGGAAACCACGCCGGAGGCGACGTCCGCCGTCCACAGCGCCCCGCCGGAGGCACCCGAGGACCTGAGGCGGCCACGGCGGGTCGCAGAGCCGGTCGATCCGGTCTCGCCGGCCTCGCGGACTCCCCGGACCGGCAATCCCCCGCCCCCGCCCGGCGTGTGGAGTCAGGAACTGCGCCCACCGCCGCCCCCTGCCCCCCGCCCGGCCAACGCGCCCACACCGCCCCCGGGGTACACGCCCCGGCCGAGCCACGCCGGCTCACCCCCGCCACGCGCCCCCCGGTCCGGTGCGCCCACGACCCGCCCGGCACCGCCGCAGACCGTGACCGAAACACCCGCAACCCGCCCGGCACCGCCGCAGACCGTGACCGAAACACCCACGACCCGCCCGGCACCGCCGCAGACCGTGACCGAAACACCCACGACCCGCCCGGCACCGCCGCAGACCGTGACCGAAACGCCCACGACCCGCCCGGC
>NZ_JBFAMR010000020.1:0-6890 GCF_040656595.1 Actinoplanes sp. NPDC049802 | reverse complement strand
GACCGCCGCAGACCGTGACCGGAACGCCCACGACCCGCACAGCACACGCCGAAGCGCCGTCGACGGACCGTGAGCCCTGGTCGCGTCCCCCGCGGACCGCACAGCCCCACGCCGACGGGCCCCGGGCCGCTCAACGCCCCACCGCACAGCCTCACGACGACCGGTGGGCACGGCCCACCAACCCGGCGCCCACGGCGGCGCCGCAGCCCACCACGGCCCCACCGGTCCGCCCACAGTCCCCATGGGCGGAGCCACAACCCCCGGAGCCCACCCCGGTCCCACCGGATGTGGACGCCCACCCGCTCGGCAGCCGGACCCGCTTCTTCATGCAGCCGGACACCGCGCCGACGACGGCGGAGGCCCGCGCGGCGGAGATCCCGGATCCGACGCCGGTGGCGTTCCCCCCGCACCCGCGTCCGGAGCGCACCTCCGCGACGCCGTCGCCGGTGACGACACCCCCGACCGCGCCGGCGCCGGATCGCCCGTTCCCGAGCGCGCCACCGCCGACCACGTCCGGCCCGTCCCGGGACCAGATCGACATCCCGCTGGATCTGCCGTTGCGCGGTAATCCGGAACCGCCCCCGGAGGCGACCGCGCAGGCGGCGCCCGCTGTGGCGGACGGCATCGTCGCGCCCCCGGCCAAGGACACGTCGGCGCTGCGTGACGGCATTCTGGGGGTGGCGGTGGGCCGTGCGGCCGTCTCGCCGCATCTGGAGGGCGGCCCGTGGGGTGACTTCTCCGGCCGGAGCGAGCCGGACGAGCACGCCGCCGACGTGATCACCGCCTATCCGAGCGCACGGCCGGGTCCGGCGGGCACGATCCACGGTGTCGGTATCACGATCCTGGTGACCGAGTTGGAGCGCTCGACCGAGTTCTACCGTGACGTGCTCGGCTTCCACGAGATCGACAACGGGGACGGCAGCGCGGTCCTGGCGTCCGGTGACACCCGCCTGGTGTTGCGTACGGTGCCGAATCTGTCGTCGGAGGCGGGCCGCCAGATCTACCTGAACCTGGAGGTCGGCGACATCGAGGCGGTGCACGCCGAGTTGCGGGAGAAGGGCGTGAAGTTCGTCCATTCGCCGCGCCCGGTGAACCGTGGCGACAAGTTGGAGTTGTGGTCGGCGACGTTCCGCGACCCGGACAACCACAACATCGCCATCACCCAGTGGCGGGCCATCCGCTGACGGGTGCCACCCGGTCCCCCACGGGACCGGGTGTCAGCCGAGGATCGTGCGGCGCACGTGCAGCACGTACGCCCAGGTCAGCCCGAAAATGACCCCGACCGCGGCGAGGGTCCAGTGCAGGAACCCGCCGAGCAGCAGCAGGACCTGGAGAACGGCGCCGCCGGCCCACGCCCAGTTCCGTCTCATGCTGCCGGCGAGCACGACGGCCAGTACGACGAGGACGAGCACCATGATGATCGCCGGGCCGCCGCGGTCTCCGGCGATCATCTTCAGGGGCGCCACCATGAGCAGCAGCACGACCGTCTCGAGTGCCAGTGTTCCGGCGCCGAGTCCGCGTACCGCTGCCTGGGGGTTCTTGAGCCCGGAGGGGCGAGGTCCTTCCGAACTCATCGTTTGAGCAGTTTCCGCGCGTCGGCGACGGTGACCACCGACCCGGTGATGAGGACGGCGATGCCGCTGGTGTCACCGGACGCGTCCTCTTCGGCGAGGACGACGGCTTCCTCGATGGCGTCGGGCATGGTCGCGGCGACCGTCACCCGGTCCTCGCCGAAGATGTCGGCGGCGAGTTGCCCGAGTTCTTCGGCGGGCATGGCTCGCGGTGAACTGTTCTGCGTCACCACGATCCGGGCGGCGACCGGTTCGAGGAGGTCGAGAAGGCCGGTGACGTCCTTGTCGCCGAGCACCGACACGACCGCCACGAGGTGCCGGAAGGAGAACTCCTCCTCCAGCGCGGCGACGGTGGCGGCCATCCCGTGCGGGTTGTGCGCGCCGTCGAGCAGGATGGTGGGCGCGCTGCGCACCCGTTCGAGCCGTCCGGGCGAGTCCACCTGGGCGAACCCTTCCCGGACCAGTTCGACGTCGAGCTGCTTGCCAGCGCCCGCGCCGAGGAATGCTTCGACGGCGGCGAGCGCGACCGCGGCGTTCTGCGCCTGGTGGGCGCCGAACAGCGGCAGGAAGATCTCGTCGTAGACGCCGCCCAGTCCCTGCAGCGTGAGCACCTGCCCGCCGACCGCCTGGGTCCGCTCGACCACCCCGAATTCGCTGCCCTCCCGGGCGAGGGTGGCCTGCATGTCGGCGCAGCGTTCGAGGATGGGCCGCAGGGCCTCCTCGGTCTGGAGCGCGGTGATGACGGTGGCGCCGTGGTGGATGATGCCGACCTTGTGCCAGGCGATGTCCTCGATGGTGTCGCCGAGCCACTCGGTGTGGTCGAGGCCGATCGGGGTGAGCACGCAGACGCCCGCCTCGATGACGTTCGTCGCGTCCTCCTCGCCGCCGAGCCCGACTTCCACGACGGCGATGTCCACGGGCGCGTCGGCGAACGCCGCGTACGCCATCGCCGTCGTCATGTCGAAGTAGGTGAGCGGCTCGGGATTGCGCGCGTCGACGAGCTCGGCGAGCGGTGCCACCTCCTGGTACGTGGCGACGAGCCGCTCCTCGGAGACCGGTGTCCCGTCGAGGCTGATCCGTTCGCGGACGCTCTCCAGGTGCGGGCTGGTGTAGCGGCCGGTGTGCAGCCCGTGTGCCCGCAGCAGCGCGTCGATCATCCGCGCCGTGCTGGTCTTGCCGTTGGTGCCGGTCAGGTGGATGGCCGGGTACGCCCGCTGCGGGGTGCCCAGCACATCCATCAGATCCCGGATCTTCTGCATGTCGAAGACCATCCGGGTGAAGCCGCGCTTGTCCAGCGCGGCCTCGACCTCGTCGTACTCCTGGTTGCTCATGCCGTCGGCAGCGTCGAGAGAGCGGCCGCGATCCGGACCAGATCGGCCTCGGCGGCCGCCAGCCGGTCCTTGATCTTCGCGACCACGGCTTCCGGGGCCTTGCCGACGAAGGCCTCGTTGCCGAGCTTGGCCCGGCACTGGGTGGCCTCCTTCTCCGCGGCCGCCCGGTCCTTCTCGAGCCGGGCCCGTTCGGCGGCCACGTCGATGGCGCCGCGGGTGTCCAGGTCGACGGTGATGCCACCGGTCACCGCGAGCGTCGCGGTGGCGGCGAAGTCGGCGCCGGGCGTGTCGAGCCGGGCCAGCGAACGGATCAGCGGCTCGTGCGCGTCGATGCCGACGTTACCGAGGCCGGTGAGTGCCGCGGTGACCCGCTGGCTGGGTTTGAGCCCCTGGTCGGAACGGAACCGCCGGACCTCGGTGACCACCTTCTGCAGAGCGGCCAGCTCCTCCTCGGCGGCGTCGTCGATGAGCGCCTGGTCGACGGACGGCCATGCCGCCTTCATCACCGTCTCGCCGCCGGTCAGCGCGATCCACAGCTCCTCGGTGACGAACGGGATGACCGGGTGCAGCAGCCGCAGCAGCTGGTCGAGCACGTGCCCGAGGACCCGCCGGCTGCCCTCCGAACCTTCGGCGAGGACCGGCTTGCTCAGCTCGAGGTACCAGTCGCAGACGTCGTCCCAGGCGAAGTGGTAGAGCGTGTCACAGACCTTGGCGTACTCGTAGTCGGCGAAAAGCTCGTTGACCTCGCCGATGACGTGCTGCAGCCGGGACAGGACCCAACGGTCGACAGCGGAAAGCTCCGACTTGTCCGGGAGCTCCCCCACATGAGCGCCGTTCATCAACGCGAACCGGGTAGCGTTCCACAGCTTGTTGCAGAAGTTGCGGGAGCCCTGGCACCACTCCTCGCTGATCGGCACGTCGGAGCCGGGGTTGGCGCCACGGGCCAGAGTGAAGCGGGTGGCGTCGGCGCCGTACCGGTCGATCCAGTCGAGCGGGTCGACCACGTTGCCGAACGACTTCGACATCTTCTTGCCGAACTGGTCACGCACCATGCCGTGCAGGTTGACCACGTCGAACGGCTGCTTGCCGTCCATCGCGTAGAGACCGAACATCATCATCCGGGCGACCCAGAAGAAGAGGATGTCGTAGCCGGTCACCAGCACGCTTGTCGGGTAGAACTTCTCCAGGTCGGCGGTCTGCTCCGGCCAGCCCAGCGTGGAGAACGGCCACAGGCCCGACGAGAACCACGTGTCGAGGACGTCCTCGTCCTGCTTCCAGCCCTCACCGGTGGGCGGCTGCTCGTCCGGCCCGACGCAGACGACCTCGCCGTCCGGCCCATACCACACCGGGATCCGGTGGCCCCACCACAGCTGCCGCGAGATGCACCAGTCGTGCATGTTGTCGACCCAGGCGAAGTAACGCTTGGACAGCTCCACCGGCTCGATCTTGACCCGGCCGTCACGGACCGCATCACCGGCCGCCTTGGCCAGCGGCTTCGTGTTGACGAACCACTGCAGCGACAGCCGCGGCTCCACCGTGGTCTTGCACCGCGAACAGTGACCCACCGAGTGCAGGTAGGGCCGCTTCTCGGCGACGATCCGGCCCTGCTCCCGCAGCGCCGCCACGATCGCCGGACGGGCCTCATAACGATCAAGACCCTCGAACGGCCCGGGTACGGTGATGACCGCCCGCTCGTTCATGACAGCCGGACTGGGCAGACCGTGCCGCTGCCCGATCTCGAAGTCGTTGGGATCGTGGGCCGGGGTCACCTTGACGGCGCCGGTGCCGAACGACGGGTCGACGTGCTCGTCCGCCACGATCGGGATGCGCCGGCCGGTCAACGGCAGCTCGACCTCGGTGCCGACCAGGTGCCTGTAACGCTCGTCGTCGGGGTGGACGGCCACCGCGGTGTCACCGAGCATCGTCTCGGCCCGGGTGGTGGCGACGACGATCGAGTTCTCGCCCTCGCCGTACCGGATGGAGACCAGCTCACCCTCGTCCTCGGTGTGCTCGACCTCGATGTCGCTGAGCGCGGTGAGGCAGCGCGGGCACCAGTTGATGATCCGGTTGGCCCGGTAGATCAGCTCGTCGTCGTACAGCCGCTTGAAGATCGTCTGCACGGCCCGGGAGAGGCCCTCGTCCATGGTGAAGCGCTCACGGGACCAGTCGACGGAGTCGCCGAGCCGCCTCATCTGCCCGAGGATGGCGCCGCCGGACTGGGCCTTCCACTCCCAGACCCGCTCGACGAACTTCTCCCGCCCCAGGTCGTGCCGGGACAGCTGCTGCTCGGCGAGCTGCCGCTCCACCACGTTCTGCGTGGCGATGCCGGCGTGGTCCATGCCGGGCAGCCACAGCACCTCGTAGCCCTGCATCCGCTTGAGCCGGACCAGGGTGTCCTGAATCGTATGGTCGAGGGCGTGCCCCACGTGCAGGGACCCGGTCACGTTCGGCGGCGGGATCACGATCGTGAACGGCGGCTTGTCACTCTTCGGGTCCGCGGTGAAGTAACCCTCCGATACCCACCGCTCGTACCGCCGCTGCTCTACCTCGCCCGGCTGGTACTGGGCGGAGAGGCCACCGGTGGGCCGGCTGTCGGGGGTACGGGGTTCGGTCGCATCGGTCACCCGACAAGTCTACGGATCCCCGCCGAGCGCCCCGAATTCGCACCTCCTCCGGGGGACCCGTCGCGCCCGGGCGACCGCCGCCGCCACCGCCCACCACCGTGACCGCCACAGGATAGGCTCGCCTGATGTCGGACCGCGGCCAGCACACGCCCTCTTCCCCCACCCCCGGGCAGGCGCAGCCAGGGCCTCTCCCGGACACTCCCGAGGCGCCCGCCGGCGAGACCCCGCCGCCCGCGCCCGGTTCCCCCTTCAGCACCCCGCCCGGCCCGGCCGCCGGCGAGACCCCGCCGGAACCGAACGCCCCACCCCACGAGACCCCACTGGAGCTGAGCGCTACGCCCCACGAGACCCCGCTGGAACTGAGCGCTACATCCGACGGCGCGGACGGCAACACCGCGTTCCGGCTGACCGCTGCGGAGAGCGACGACACGCCCAGCCCGGCGAAGCCGCGCGGCAAGACCCGGACGATCGTCCTGGCGAGCCTGCTGGCGGTGACGGTCGCGGGCGCCGCCACGGTCGGCGTCCTCGGCTGGCGGATCAACTCGCAGCGCAACACGACGCTCGCCACGCCAACCAGCATCGGCTCGCTCATCCTCGACGACAGCGAGGACGCGGCCGCCACCGCCGACTACCTGCAGACCGCCCTGACCGCCGAGATCTCCCTGACCAAGGCGGTCGGCGCCGTCTACACCGGCAACGACGAGAAGAGCGTCCTGTTCTTCGGCGGCACCAGCCTGCTCTGGTCTCCCGGCTCCGAACTGGACACGGCCTTCGAACTGGTCGGCGACGACCAGGGCGCCGTCACCGAAATCCGAGAGGTGGACGCCGGCGATCTCGGCGGCACCATGAAGTGCGGCGTCACCCATTCCCCGGAGGGCGATCTCACGGTCTGCGGCTGGGCCGACCACGGCAGTCTCGCCCTGGCCATGTTCCCGAACCGTACCCAGGATGAAGCCGCCCCTCTGATGCGCCAGATCCGTTCCGCAACCCAAACCCGAAGCTAAAAGCCCATCCCCGGTACGAAAGCCCCCGCCCCCAGAAGCACCACCCCCGTTCCCGAGAGTCGCCGCGAGGCGCTGCGCCGTCCCAGCCGTGCAGCGCCCGCCGGGCTTGAGAGTTCCGTCCCTTTCACGACCAAAAAAGAAAGGCCCACCCCGTGTGGGGTGGGCCTTTCTATCACGTTGAGTCCGGCGGCGTCCTACTCTCCCACACCCTCCCGAGTGCAGTACCATCGGCGCTGAAGGGCTTAGCTACCGGGTTCGGAATGTGACCGGGCGTTTCCCCTCCGCTATGACCACCGAAACAGCCGTCAGCGTGGAACAAACCAGCAACCCACACACAGTGGGGTGGTTGTTCGTTTGCTG
>NZ_JBFAMR010000019.1:24552-118699 GCF_040656595.1 Actinoplanes sp. NPDC049802 | reverse complement strand
ACCAGCATCTCGGGTCGCATCCGGCTTATCTGATCGGTGCGAACCGGGAGCTGACCCTGGTCGCCGACCGGACCCGGCCGCGACACCCCCGGGTCAGGCCATGCGGGTGACGGCGTCGCGGAGACGGGCCAGATCGCGGCGGCGCTGCTCCATCGTGGTGGCGATGCCGACCAGCAGAAGACCGCCGACGGCCAACGGCACCCAGCGCGGCACCAGATCCCACACCTGGATCAACTCGTGCAGGGCCACCAGCAGCAGGGTTCCACCGCCGATGACCACAGGGGCCTGGAGACGGGCCCGGGCGCCGGCCAGCAGGATCAGCAGGGCGCCGGCGCCGAGCAGCAGCCGGCGAAGGTACTGCGGGTCGTCGGCGTCGCTCTCCGCGATGACGTACAGCGTCGGCAGGATGGCGGCCGCCAGCGCGGCGCCGTAGGCGGTCCACGACGAGAGGTCCGGGCGGTGCCTCCGGGCGAACCAGCCGGCGACGACCGCCAGCGCGGCGGCCGGCAGGGTGTAGACCTCGGCGGTCTCCACATCCCGTGCGGACAGCAACAGCCACCAGCCGACGAGCGCCGTCGAACCCGCCGCGACGGCGTACCGGAAACGGGTCCTCCGGGTCTCGCCCGGCCGCATGGCGCGGACGGTGAGGACCAGCGCCCACAGCTTGCACGTCAGGGCGGCCCAGCCCAGGCTCTCGCTGATCGTGAGAGCGATCAGAGCCGACGTGTGCCCGACGAGCAACGGCGCGACCGCCTCGGCCGGGCGGCGCGACGCGAGAACCCCTTCGAGCGCCACGGCCACGGCCGCGGCGGCCAGCACGAACAGCGGCGGCCCGGCGGGTCCGAGATCGGCCGCGACCGCGATGGTGTACGCGACGACGACCAGCGAGACCGTCCCCGCCGCCCAGCCGGTGATCCGCCCGGCCTGCCGCCGCCCGGCCACGCCCGTCACCGCCGACGCGGCCAGCACCAGGCTGAACGCGGCGATCGTCGCACCGTGCCCGGCCAGGGACCCCACCACCCCGGCGGCCACGAGCACTCCGAACACGACGGTCAGCAGGTCACTCGCCATGTACCGGGCCGGCGCGAACGCCACCGCCAGCATCCCGCCCAGCCCGGTGACCAGCGCCGCGATCGGCACGGCCGGCCACGCCGCCCCGGCGGCCGCGAAGATCAGCGGAACCAGCAGCGCCACCAGCGGCGCGGCCGCCCACACGGCCACCGCGACCGGCCGGCTCTCGCCCGCCACCGGGGCCCTGCCGTGGGATCCGCCCACCCGGTCCCCGGAGGCGTCCGCGCCGGGCGTCGCCTTCACCTCGGTCGTGGGGGAATCAGCGGCACGTTTCTCCGCCGAGGACGTGGAGCCGGAAGCCGGGGCCGGGCCCACCGGACGGGCAGCGGCCTCCGAAGTGGCCCCGGCAGGGCCACCGGCCGTTCGGGCGGCGTCCGCGGGCGGGACAGCGGGAGTGGTGGGCGAAGGCGCCGGGCGGGTCGCAGAGACAGGGGCTGGGACGACGGTCGATGTGGACAGGTGGCGGGCCAGCAGCAGGCCGGTGAGAGCGGCCGCGACGGTGGCGCCGGTGAGGGCGGCCACCGACGACCACGCGACCGGCGACTGCTGGGGCGGGACGCCGGACCAGACGCCGTTCTCGAGGGCGGTCAACGGCTCCAGCAGGACCACCGCCAGGTCGGGGACGATCAGCACGAGCAGGGCGAGCGCCGGGACCGCGGCGGCCGCCGCGCCGGCGCCGGAACGCGCGAGGGGCAGCGGCAGCAGGGTGACGACCAGCAGGAGGCCGGCCGCGGCGTACAGGGACGAGGGGTCGGCGCCGGGCAGCGACCAGAACGGCGCGGTGGCGGCCGCGAGCAGGGCCACCCCGAGGGCGTACCGGCCGTAACCGGGCAGTCTCCGGGACATCGCGTGGGCGGCCAGGCAGAGCAGCGCCGCTACGCCGAGGGACACCCGGACGCGGGCGGTGACCGGGACGTCGGCGGCGTACAGGGCCAGCCACACGGCGGGCGGGGCTGCCAGCAGGCCCGCGGTCAGGGCCCCGGCGCCGATGTCGGGCGCACGCGGGGAGCGTCGCACCGCGGCCGCCGTGACCAGGCCGAGCAGGGTGATCGCGCCGCACACCGCCGCTTCGGCGCCGGCCTGGCCGAGTCCGGTGAGGACGGCGTGCAGGGCGGCGAGGACGACGACGATCAGGCGGAACCCGGCATCCTGCAGCGTCGCGGACCGGGCGGCCACGACGAGCGCCACCGCGGCCACGGCCGTCCCCAGCGCGGCGGCCGCCCACCAGGTCAGCCCGAAGACCGGCGGCGCCAGCAGCGCCGCCCCGAACAGCGTCGTCAGCGCCAGGTCGAGGTGGGTCCGGCGGGGGACGATCAGGGCGTACGCCACCGCGGTCACCACGAGCGCGACGAGCAGATCCCGGCCCGGCCCGGTGACGGCCCGGTCCCACGGGGCGCCGAACACCGGGGTGGCCGCGGCCATGCTGCGGACCGCCCCGCTCGCGGCGCCGAGGACGACGGTGACGGCCGCGGGCGCGCCGGCGATGAGCGCGCCCACCCACGGGCCGCGCCCGACGACGACCGGGAGCCGGGGCTTGAGCAGCGCGGCGACGGCCGCGAGGACGAGGGTGACGACGGCCAGCTCGGTGACCGGCCAGCCGGAGCCGGGCAGGGACCACGCCAAGCCGGTGGCGGCGACTCCGAAGGTGACCAGCACGAGCCCGGCGGTGATGGACTGGGCGAGCGGACTGCGCACCAGCACCGCCCAGGCGAGCAGCGCCACCGTCGGCAGCAGCAGCACGAGCCCGGCCACGGCCATCCGCGCCGGGGTGTCCTGGACGGCCAGGTTGCCGAGGGCGACGACTCCGGCGGCGACGGCGGCGACGGCGCCCCAGACGTGGGCCAGCGTGCCGACGACGTCGGTGGCGAACCGGGACGGCCGGATCCGCAGCACGGCGATGTTCAGCACCAGGACGCCGGTGAACGTGAGCGACCATCCGGCGGGTTCGGCCTGGGCCGCGACGGCGAGCAGCGGCAGGACCGGCTGGGCGAGCAGCAGGGCGGCGATCCGGGGACCGCGCAGGCGGGTCGGCCACGAGTAGCCGAGCGAGACCAGCGCGGTCACGGCGAGGACCACGGCAGCGTACGCGGAAGGGTCGAGATCACGCACCCGGAGGAAGCCGACCGCCCAGGCCGCGTATCCGTCGAGAAGGATCATGATCAGGCCGACGGCGGCGAGCGTCTCGGCGGCGGCCGTGAGGCCGCGCCGGGCGGCGAACGGGGGCACCGCCAGGACCGCGACGGTGGCGCCGGCGAGCAGCAGAGCCCGGCCGGTGACGCCGACCTGCGCCCACGCGACCGCCGTGAACACCGCGGCCGCGACGATCAGCAGCAGGCCGCCGAGGGCGAACAGGACGTTCTGCACGGTGAGGGTGCTCAGCCGGGGTTCGGCGGGCGGCGGTGGCGGTGGCGGGACCGAGGGCGGCGGCGCCACCGTCACGGCCACGGGGGCCCGCCGGGCGACCACCCGGGCGGCCAGGTAGGCGCGCCGGCTGGTCGCCTCCCGGACGCGCTGGTCCAGGTCGCTCACCCGGCGCCGGGCGGCGTTCAGCTCGCGGTGCAGGTCGGTGAGCTCGCCGTCGATCCGGATGACCTCGGCGGCCTCCGGGTCGGGATCGGCGCCGCAGGCGGGACACCCGTCGTCGAGGGACGCGGGCGCCCCACAGCGTGGGCACGGATAGGTGGTGGTCACGGCGCATCCCGGGTCATCTGGAGTAGGAAGGACAGCTTCGCGCATCGACGCAAATCCGGGAACGATGATCTTCGCAACGATCGGGGTGGCGCCCCTGGAGATCGCCTTCGGCGGGGCGAGCTGGCCTCCGGCCGGCGTCGTGGCACGGTCACCCTGACCGAGGTCGGCGACCCGGCGGAGCGGCGCGCCGTGATGCGGGCGTTCCCCGTCGAGGTCCCCGGCGGCGTCCCCTTCTTCGTGAAGCTCGGCCTGGTCCGGCGTGCCGACCCGGACGAGTTCGAGGCCGCCGCCGACCGCGTCGCCGTCTTCGAGATCACGTGACGCCGGGCCGCCCGGCCGGCGCCGTGCTGGCCGAAAGCCGAGCGGCGCCGTGCGGGCCGGGGGAAAATTTAAGGAATGGGAGTATTGAAGAAGTTTTCCACAATTGTCGCGCTAGCCGTGGGTCTCGGTCTGCCGGTGGTCGCGGCGCCGGCCGCGCCCGCCACCGCGGCGCCGACGGTCGCGGCGGGACCGGACCTGAAGGACCTGCTGCTCACCGAGGACGACATGCCGAAGGGGTACGCCGCACAGGAACTGCCGGGCATCGACGAGTTGTTCGGCGCCGTGCTCACCGGCTACGACCTGGACCAGGAGCTCTGTCCCGCGCCGAAGGCGGCGGCGATCACCGGCATGCCGAACGAGCCGTCGCACGCCGAACCGGTGAAGACGAAGGAGAAGCCGAAGAAGAAGGCCGAGAGTGTCACGGCCGCGTTCGTCCACGAGGACGACGGCGTGTTCGCCATGGAGATGCTGGCCGACACCGGACCCGAGATCGCCGCCGACATGGTCGCCGACACGGAGGAGGTGCTGGAGGAGTGCCCGACCGTCGAGGAGGAGGGCGTCGAGCTGCGCATGTCGCCGCTGAATTGGAAGTCCCGCCTCGGTGACGAGTCGGCCGGCGCGTCCATGGTGCTCGAGGTGACCGAGGCGGAGACCGAGCTGACCATGTACGGCAAGATGGTCGTCGTCGCGTACGGTGACCTGTCTTTGACCCTGGGTTTGATCGGTTTGCGGGAGCCCGGTGAGAAGCACCTCAAGAAGATCGCGAAGGCGGCGATGCGCAAGATCGAGAAGTCGTCCCGCCTTTCTGTCAAGGATCGCACCGGAACGGGCGGCGACCTCCGAAGGTCTTGAGCTGGTTCTTCTCCACATAGGTTGCCTCAGTGGTGGGCACCCTGTTCCGTGCGGCCCTGGCGCGGTTCGGGGTGCCCATCCTGGCGACCACCTCCGGTCTGCGGAAGCAGATCATCGTCGGTTACCGTCCTTCCCGCCGCTGCTGGCCGGCCGACACCGAGGGAGACTCGATGCACAAGTGCTCCGACGGAATCCCGCTTCGTGATCCGGAGGGGCCGTTGTCCGCGTGGGAACTGCTCCTCCTCGCCGCGGCGTGGGCTCTGCCGTTCTTCGCCGGGTTCGGCGTGCTGTTCTACGTCCTGGGTGGAGCCCTCGCGCTCACCGTCACCCTGCTCGTCGAAGCGGCGGTCGTGGTCGCCACCCTGCTGTGGGTCCGCTGGAAGACGCGTGCCCTGCCCACCGGGCCGGTCCTGGCCGGAATCCTGTGCCCGCACGGTGTCCAGCTCACCGATCCCGCCTCGGAGGGCCGGCTGCTGACCTGGTCCGACATCGAGGACCTCCCGATCATCCGGGCGGGCCGTCGCGCGGTCGCGGTCGTCCGGCCGGCCCGCTCCGCCGGGCGGACCGGACTGCCCCAGGCGTCCCGCCTCGTCGAGCACCGTGCCGTACCGGACGACCCGAGTTGGCTCTGGCTGGGCTTTCTCCCGTTGTTCCGGACCGGGCGGGTCCGTGCCGCGGTGGAGATCTGGCGATCCGGCCGGTAACGGCCTGGTCTGGCCCCGAGGAGGAACACCGGTGCCCGGTGATGGAATGGCCGCCTTCGAGCAGTGGCGGCAGGTCGTGACCTCAGCCGACGAGAACACCGAACCCCCGGTCGACTGGTCCGCCTTCGAGGCGTCGACCGGGCTGCGCCTGCCGGCCGACTACCGGGCCTACGCCGACACCTACGGCCCGACCTTCATCAACGAGCTCTACCGGATCAAGCATCCGACCTCCGAGCGGTACGGCTGCAACCTGCTCAACCCACCCGAGCAGTGGGAGAGCGAGGAGGACGAGGAGCGATACCTGGAGACGCATTTGTCCACGCCCCCGCTGCCGCTCGGCGTCGGACGGAACCGGCTGATGCTCTGTGCCGACAGCGGCCCGGACCAGATCTACTGGGACACCAGCGGGGACGATCCGGACACCTGGACCGTGGTGCTCGGCGACGAGGACGGCGACAGCTGGAAGCCGCTCGACATGACACTTGTCGAGTTCCTGCTGGCGCTCTTCACCGGCAGGATGCCCGAACTCGGTTTCGAGCGGGCCGGTTACGTGACCGACGAGATTCTCATCGAGAGCAAGCCGGGGGCTGGCGGCACCTGACTGGAGTGGCGCTGTTGCCATTCGCTCGCTTCGACTACTCGCTCGTCGAGTTCGGTGTGCCGCGAAGGGGCGCCGGTGATGGACCACGTCCTCGGCCGGCTCGCTGAAGGCGCCCCGGGCTGCGAAGGATGCCGTCGGCCCGTGCCGAGTCCGGGAATCTCCACAGCGATCACCGTGACGCAGGGAACGATCACCCGGTGTCAATCACTCTGTGTAGTCGTCTGGCGGTGGTGGTGCGGACTCGCCCAGCGTGAGCATCGATCGGGTGCCGGTGGAGGCCTCGTTGAGGTGGTATCCCAGGCAATGGCACGAACTGTTGTTGAGCTGCTCATACGTGGTGGTTGGTGAGGCCCTCCGGGAGGGTTCCGCGAAGTTTGGGTTGAACCGTCCGGGGGGCGGGACCCGTATGGCCCCCCAACCGATGACATCGACGTCCAACGACGAGGAGTGATTATGAGGGCGCGCTCGTACCGACGGAACCCGGACAGTCGGCGGAAGACGATCGGCGCGGTGGTGGTCGCGGGAGTGTTGGTGGTCAGCGGGGTGACCGGTGTGCAACTGGCCTCGGCCGGCACCGACACGAAGGCCGCTGACCTGGTGAGCGTCGACGGCCAGCAGTTCGACATCTCGCAATGCACCGCGCTTCAGGTCGACGCGGGCAGCGTGATCTGCGACGGCGAGGAACTGGCTCCGGTGCAGCAGCAGGCGCCCGGGGAGGCGGCCGCCGATTCGGCCGTCGCGCTGGAGGCGGCCTGCGACACGTTCGCCGCCGACGTGGCCGCGGCCGCCGGTGAGGACGCCGCCCAGGAGGCCGAGGAAGCCGCGCAGAAGCCGGGCCGGGCCAAGGCCGAGAACCGTGCGCTCGCCAAGAAGTACCTGAAGGCGCTGAAGGCCGCCGCGAAGGCGGAAAAGGCCGGGAAGGGCGCCGCCGGTGAGAAGGGCGCCGCCGGAAACGGTGCTGCCGGAAACGGCGCCGCCGAAGAAGAGGCCGGCGCCGCTGAAGAGGGCGCCGCTGAAGAGGGCGCTGCCGAGGAGCAGGCCGGTGCTCAGGACGCCGCCGGGGCGGCCGTGGCCTCCGCCCAGCAGGCCCTGCTCCAGTCCTGCCTCGCGCTCGCCGACGCCAAAGCGGTAGCCGCGGCCGGAGGCGCTGCTGAGGAAGGTGCCGCCGACGACGGCGCTGCTGAGGAGGGCGCTGCTGAGGAGGGTGCTGCCGACGAGGGCGCTGCCGAGGAGGGCGCTGCCGAGGAGGGCGCGGCTGAGGAAGACGCCGCCGAGCAGGAGGCGGGCACCGGCGAGGCGGCCACCACGAACCGGGGCCGCTGACCCCGCAAGAGCCGTGACGGTGGCCGGGCGACAGGGCGGCGCCCCGGTCACCGTCACGCGGCATCGTCGAGGAGTGGGCCGCGCCGCGGCCCGGAGTGGCAGCGGATCGCGGGCCCGGCCCGCGATCTCAGCCCGGCGGGCGCGGCACCGGCCCGCGCCGCACCCGAGCTTGCGGGGTACGGCGGAACTGCTCCGACGCGTACCGTATCGGTTTCGAAGTTCGCTCGTTGGTGGGTTATGGGGCGCAGGATCGTCGCGGCGCTGGCCTGGGCCTTGGTCCTGGCCGGGACGGTCTCGCCGGCGGCTCGGGCGGAGGCCGTCGATCCGGTGGCCGTCGCGGCGCGGCTCGACCGGCTCACGCTGGAGATCTCCGGGAACGTGGTGGAGCGGCGGGCGAACCTGCTGGTCAACTACCACCGCGTGGAAGGTGGCATCGAGGCCTGCATGCGGGCGCTCGGCAAGCCCTACCGACGGCATCCCTATGTGGATTTCTACCGCGATTTCACCGACGCCGATCTGGGCTACGGCACCGGGTTCGGCTCCGTCTTCGATTCGCTGACCGATCGTGGCCGGATCCAGGTGCTCAACGAGTCGGCTTTCGCCCGGGTGCGCGAGTCGGGCCTCTACGACTACGACGCCCCGCCTGCGCCCGGGCTGGACGGCTGCCGGGAGCGGTTCGGCAACCGCGACTATCAGGACGCCGACCCGCCGCACCCGGCCGCGCACGAGCTGGGCGCGTTCACCGAACTGGTGGAGGTCGTGGACCGGGATCCGGGAGTGCGCGACGGCATGCGTTTCTACACCCGATGCATGAAGCAGAGGTACGGGCACGACGTGCCCGCGGAGCGCACCGATTTCCTGTACGCACCACGCCTGGATCCGCCCCCGAATCCCGGCTGGGATCAGGCGGTCGCCGAGATCGCGGCAGCTCTCGCCGCCGATGCCGACTGCCGTCGCCCGGCCTACGACATCGCCGTCCGGATCGTCGGCGAGCACCTGGACGGCTGGGAACGCCGGCACCGACCGACATTGGACGAGGTCCGCGCCGCGTGGCGGCAACGGGTGAGCGAGGCGAGGCGGTATCACCCGTGACGACCCTCGACGACGGGTCGCGCCGTGACCTGGCCGATCAGGGTTTGCGGCCGACAGCCCCGTAGACGGCGGTCAGTTCGGGGGCGGGCCGCTGGTGCGCCGGGACCTCGGGCAGCCATTCGGAGACCGGGACGATGCCGGGGCCGATCATGCCCAGCCCGGTGAAGTACTCGGCGAACTCGGCGTGGGTGCGCGGGTGGGCGTCGACCCGGCCCTGGGCGATCATCTCGCGGGCGATCGCGGCCTGCTCGGGCGAGCTGTGGTCGAGGGTGAAGGTGGTGGCGGCCAGGTAGCTGCCGGACGGCAGCGCGGCGAGCAGTTCGCGCACGATGCCGCGGGCCTGCGCGTGGTCCGGGATGAAGTGCAGCACCGCCACCAGGATCAGCCCGACCGGCCGGTTCAGGTCGAGGGTCTCGGTGAGCTGCGGGTGTTCGAGGATGGCGGCCGGGTTGCGCAGATCCTCCTCGATGTAGCGGGTGCGTCCTTCGGGGCTGCTGGTGAGCAGGGCGCGGGCGTGCAGGCCGACCATCGGGTCGTTGTCCACGTAGACGACCCGGGAGCGCGGCACCCGGCGCTGCGCGACCTCGTGGGTGTTGTTGGCGCTGGGCAGGCCGGTGCCGATGTCCAGGAACTGGTCGACGCCCGCCTCCTCGGCCAGGAAACGGACCGCCCGCTGCAGGAACGCGCGGTTCTCCAGCGCCGACAGCCGCACCGTCGGGTGGGCCCGTTCCAGCATGTCGCCGGACTCGCGGTCGGCGGGGAAGTGGTCCGTGCCGCCGAGCCAGTAGTTGTAGCGGCGGGCCGGGTGTGCCGTCGAGGTGTCCAGCCCGGCCGGGATCGTGTCGTCCATGACCGGCCGTCCTCCGTTCCGCATCGATGTCAAGCGATCGCGCCGACCCTATCGCAGAAGATCCATCTCGGATCTGTTCACCTGACGGCAATATCCGGGTCGCCGCCGGCTGGTCCGTCTCATTCCTCCGGGATGACGACTCGCCGGGAAGCCCTCGGCAGGGTGGGCGCATGGCACGCTCAGAGCGCTCCGGGGGCGCGGTCCCCCTTCTCGGACTTCTGGTGATCATTGCCGGTGCGGTGCTGTTCGTCGCCGGCGTGTTCACGTACGCGTTGGTCGGCTCGACCCTTTCCGCCCAGCAGATCACGGTGTCCGAGGACGCCGACAACTTCGCCGGCCAGCACGTGAATCAGCCGTGGGAGGCCTATGCCGAGGCGATGGTCATCGCCGAGCACGCCTCGGAGATGGCGGGCGGCAAGACCTATGCCGAGCTTCCCCGCGACGATCCGAACCGTGATTCGGTGATGAACGCGTCCTTCCTGCAGGCTTCGCTCTTCACCTCGGTGGTGGCCTTCGGTGTGGCCGCCCTGGCCGCCGGCCTGGGTGTTCTCTTCATCCTGATCGGGATCTCGCAGCGCCGTCTCGCCCGGGCGCCGGCCGTCTGAGACGGCCCGCTTCCGCCGCCCTCACTCGCCGGGGTCGCGACTAGTCGAATTTTCGACTAGTGTCGGCTCCGACGAGGAGGGGTCATGGGTGTTGCGGAGCGGGGTGCCTCGGGACCGGAGCCGGAGAGCGGCTGGGTGCGCGCGACCCTCGAGATGGCGGTGCTGGCCGCGCTGACCGAGGGCGATCAGCATGGTTACGCGCTGGCCCAGCGTCTCGCCGGCCAGGGCCTCGGCACGGTTCGCGGCGGTGTCCTCTATCCGGTGCTCAACCGGATGGAGACGGACGCCGTGGTCGTGTCCACCTGGCATGCCGGTCAGGGCGGTCCGGGGCGCAAGGTCTTCGCCATCACCGATTCCGGGCGTGACCGGCTGGCCGGTCAGCGGGAGGCCTGGAGCCGGTTCGCCGCATCCATGAGCCGCTTTCTGGAGCAGACGGCGGAGGCGAAATGATCACGTTCGACGACTGGGAGATCAAGGCCCGGTGGGAGCTGGGGGAGCGTGGGATCGGATTTCACGAGGCGACCCCATTGATCGAGGAGGCGCGGGCGCACCACGCCGAGAGCGGGCAGGACCCGTGGGCGGCGCTCGGGCCGCCGGTCGAGTTCGCGGCGGACGTCGCGGCCGCCCGCCCGGCCGATCAGGCGCGGCGCGACACCCACGGCAAGACGACCCGCGACCATCTCCGCGACGGCCTCTTCGGGCTCGGCGTCCTCGGTGTCCAGATCGCGGTGGTGGGCGCGATCGCGGCCGGCGGGCTCACCATCCCGGTGACCGTCTCGGGGTTGACCGGTGTTCTTCTCGGCATGGCGGCCGCGGTTGCCGGCTGGGCGGTGCCCGGGGCGCTGCGGGCCGCCGGGCATCCGCGGCTCGCCCCGTGGGGCTTCGTCGCGGCCGCGATCCTGATCATGCTGGCCGGGTTCGCGTTCACCGAGCTGCCCGACCGGCGGATCGGTGAGCTGCCGGCGCTGGGGCTGCTGGCCGTCTCGCTGGCGGTGTGCTGGCTGGCCACCCGGCCGGGCCGCCCGCCGGCTCCCGAGCGGGGCGCCGCCGACGACGGCCCGGAGGACGCGGAGGCGTGGTTCGCCCGGCTGCGTGACCTGCTGGTGGGCCGGTTCGACGTGTCACCGGCCCGGGCCGCCGAGTTGGTGGCCGAGACCCGTGCCCACGTCGCGGCCGCCGGGGCCCGGCCCCGTGACGAGTTTCCTTCCCTGGCGGGTTATGCGCGCGACCTCGCCGAGGGCGAGCCGGCCCGGCCGGGCCCGTGGTGGCGCGGCGGCACGGCCCGCCTGCTGGTGACCGGCGGCGTCGGGATCGCCGTCGCGGCGCAGACCGTGGAGGCGGCCCTGCGGGGGCCGCGGTGGTTGGCGCTCTGCGGTGTGCTCGCCCTGGCCGCGATCGGTCTCGAGCTCCGCGACCGGCTGCGGGCGCGCTGACCCTCGCCTTCGGGGGTCAGAGGACCGTCGTGCCGTACATCTCGCCCAGCGGGTCGGCGATCAGTTCGACGCGGGCGCCGTCCGGATCGCGGAAGTAGACCGAGACGCCGCTGTGCACGGCGTGTTCGACGCCCGCGTCGGTGAGGCGCCGGACCAGCTCCGCCCAGCGGTCCGGCTCCACCGAGATGGCCAGATGATGCAGGCCGCCGAGCACTTCGGCGTAGGGGCCGAGGTCGAGGCCGGGCAGGTCGAAGAAGGCCAGCAGGTTGCCGTTGCCGATGTCGAAGAAGAAGTGCGAGGAGCCCGGGTAATCCCGGTTCTCGATCAGCTCGGTCAGCGGAAAGCCGAGCAGGTCCTGGTAGAAGCGGACGGTCCGCTCCACGTCGCCGCTGATCAGGGCGGTGTGGTGCAGGCCGCGGGCGGTGGACGGCGGCCGTTCGGAGGCGGGCCGCAGGTGCTCGTCGCGGATGCGGCGGCGGGCGGCCGCGAGCGCCGCCAGGCCGGTTGGAGTGTCACCCATTCCCGGATCTTGCGCCGTCGAGGGCTGTGCCGCCGACGGTGCGACCGGGTTTGGGCAGTCTCCGGCAAATCCGACCCGCCGCCGGTTCCGGGAATGGTTCGGACTCTTGACAGAGAATCCACGACGATGGATGAATGTGTTCGACCCTGTGTGTAGCCGTTCGGCTTTGCGGGGTTCCGGTGTCCTCCCGGTTCAGTTTCGTTCGGTCCTTCCCCCCGTCCGTTCCCGAGGAGTCCGATGCGCCGATCCCGCCTCGTACGGCCGCTCCTGGTCCGTACCCTCGCTGTCCTGACCCTGGCGGCCAGTGCTCTGGTGGCCGCCGCCGCACCCGCCGCGGCCGTCGTGCCCAAGACGCCGCCGCTCAGCACCCCGTGGACCAGCCAGGTGTCCACCACCGACCCGCTGCCGGAGTACCCGCGACCGCAGATGACCCGTCCCGACTGGCAGTCGCTGAACGGGGAGTGGCAGTTCCTCAACCCGGCGACCGACAGCGCCGGCAACGTCGACCGAAACGCCGCGCCGCCGATCGGGCAGACCCTGCCGGAGCGGATCCTGGTGCCCTACCCGGTGGAGTCCGCGCTCTCCGGCATCATGCGCAACGACAACCGGGACCTGATGTTCTACCGGCGCACCTTCACCGTTCCGGCCGGGTGGGCCGGCCGCCGCGTCCAGTTGCACTTCGGCGCGGTCGACTACGAGGCAACCGTCTGGGTCAACGGCGTCCGGGTGGCCGCCCACAAGGGTGGGTACGACCGGTTCGAGGTGGATGTCACGCCGCAACTGAACGGCGGGACCAACGAGATCATCGTGCGCGTCTACGACCCCACCGACGGGCGCGGCGAGAAACAGCCGATCGGCAAGCAGACCGACGACCCGAGCGGCATCTTCTACACCCCCGTCTCCGGCATCTGGCAGACCGTCTGGCTGGAGCCCACCCCGGTCTCGTCGATCTACTCGGCCGACATCCGTCCCGACATCAACGGCAACACCGTTCGGGTACGGGTGTTCACGCGCGGAAACATCGCAGGACACAGTGTGCTCGCCGAGTCGATGGCCGGAACCACTGTGGTCGGCACCGCGACCGGCGGCTTCACCGACTTCACCGTGCCGGTGCCGAACGCCCGCCGCTGGTCGCCCGACGATCCGTACCTGTACAACCTGCGGGTGTCCCTGCGGAACGGCGCGGGAGCCACGGTCGACCAGGTGATCAGCTACTTCGGCATGCGCGAGGTCGGCACGAGACTGGTCGGCGGGGTGCTGCGGCCCACCCTCAACGGCGAGTTCGTCTTCCAGGCCGGCACCCTCGACCAGGGCTACTGGCCGGACGGGCTCTACACCGCGCCCACCGACGCGGCCCTCCAGTTCGACCTGCAGAAACACAAGGACCTGGGCTTCAACATGGTCCGCAAGCACATCAAGGTGGAGCCCGCCCGCTGGTACTACCACGCCGACCGGCTCGGCCTGCTCGTCTGGCAGGACGTCCCGTCGACGCCACCGTTCGACGCGAACCGGACGGCCGCGCAGATCGCCCAGTTCGAGACCGAGGCGCGGGAGATCATCGACGAGCACCGGTTCTCGCCGGCCGTGGTCACCTATGTTCCGTTCAACGAGGGGTGGGGCGAGTGGAGTCTCACCGACACCCAGCGGGTCACCCGTGAACTGGAGGCCTACGACCCGAGCCGGCTCATGAACCCGCACAGCGGCTTCAACTGCTGCGCCTCCAAGGGCGACCCGGGCACCGGCGACATCATCGACTGGCACGTCTACACCGGACCGGACGCGCCGCGGCCCAGCACCACCCGGGTGTCGATCCTCGGCGAGTTCGGCGGCCTCGGGCTGCGTACGCCGGGGCATGAGTACAGCCCCGACGGGCAGTTCTTCGCGTACGAGCAGATGTCCGGTGCGGCGCACCTCAACGACCGGTTCACCGGCATGATCAGGGACTCGCAGCGGCTGATGACCAGCAAGGGGCTGTCCGGGTTCGTCTACACCGAGATCACCGACGTGGAGGGGGAGTACAACGGGCTCTACACGTACGACCGGCGGATCCAGAAGGTCGACACCGGGCAGGTGCGGGCGGCGCTCACCGATCTGCTCCGGGCGTCCCGCAACCAGAACGCGGCCGTCCCGCTCACCCTCGGGCACGTGCGGTCCTTCCAGGTCACCACGGCCGGCTACACGGATCGTCATCTGCGGCACTCCGGCTCGCTGGCGCGTACCGACGTGATCGGCGGGGACGGGCCGCGGCAGGACGCGTCGTTCCGCACCGTGGCCGGCCTGTCCGATCCGCGCTGCTACTCGTTCGAGTCGGTGAACCTGCCGGGCCGGTTCCTGCGGCACGCGAACAGCGTGGTCCGGCTCGACCCGGACACCGGCGGCTCGTTCGCCGCCGACGCCACGTGGTGTTCCCGGCCGGGCCTGGCGGCCGGCGGAATCTCCTTCGAGGCGGCCAACCGGCCCGGACAGTACCTGCGGCACGCCCAGGAGCAGGTCCGCATCGACGCGAACACCGGTGGCCCGTTCGCGGCCGACGCCACCTGGAACGTCTCGGCGCCGGCGCTGTGGCGCAGCTCGGTACTGCTGCCGTACGACGTGCGACGGTCGTTGCAGGTCACCACGTGGGGTTTCACCGACCGCCACCTGCGGCACGCCGACAGCCTCGGCTGGACCGAAACGGTGACCGCCGCAAGCCCCGCCCTGCTCAAGGCGGACGCCACGTTCACGCTGCGCCGCGGGCTGGCCGACCCGTCCTGCTACACCTTCGAGTCGGTCAACCTTCCCGGCCGGTACCTGCGTCACGCCTCCAGCCGCATCCGCCTGGCCGCGGATGACGGGTCGGCGCTCTTCGCGGGCGATGCCACGTTCTGCGCCCGGCCCGGGTTGAGCGGCACCGGCGTCACCTTCGAGTCGATCAACTTCCCGGGCAGCTTCCTGCGCCACTTCGACTCGCAGGCGTACATCGCCTCCGGCGCCGGGACCGGCTTCGACCGTCCGATGACCCTGACCGCCGACAGTTCCTGGACCGTCGCCGGGCCCTGGGCTCCGTAGCCGATTTCGCCGGACGGCCGCCCGCCTGCAGAGTCGCCTCGCGGGCGGCCGTTTCGTGGCCGGGGCGATCCGGAGGGTGAGTGCCGCCAACGCCGCAGCGGGCCCCGCGGCCCGGTGTCGTGCCTGGCCGGCGGACAGTTGGGGACGCGCGGGTGCGGTCGGGGCCGGAAAGTTCGTACCGGAAAAGGGTCAGGTTTGCGCGTCGAGGGCCGAAGGGCGGGTGAGACGCGGGCAATCCGGAACCGCAAGAGTCTTTTCGGGCCGGTCCCAGGAGCGTGTCCGAGCGGTAAAATGGACGTTATGGGAGCGCTCCCATGATCTCCCAGCCGCCAGGCGAAGGGCCGGGCGGGAACAACGGCGACGGTGGAGGACCTGTTGCGCTACGGGTATTTCGACGATGAGCAGCGTGAGTACGTCATCGACCGGCCGGATACGCCGCTGCCGTGGATCAATTACCTCGGCACGGACGCGTATTTCGGAATCGTGTCCAACACGGCGGGTGGCTACTCCTTCTACCGTGACGCCAAACTGCGGCGGCTGACCCGCTACCGCTACAACAACGCGCCGCTCGACCTGGGTGGGCGCTACGTCTATGTGCGCGACGACGCGAGCGGCGACTACTGGTCGCCCTCCTGGCAGCCGACGCCGGAGCGTGAGCTCGACGGGTACGAGTGCCGGCACGGGCTGTCCTACACGAAGATCGGCTCGGCACGGAACGGGATCCGCGCGGAGACGCTGTACTTCGCTCCGCTGGGGGAGACCCTCGAGGTCTGGCGGGTGCGCGTCACCAACGAGCGGGCCGAGAGCGCCGACGTGTCGCTCTTCTCCGCGATCGAGTTCTGTCTCTGGGACGCGCAGGACGACAGCACCAACTTCCAGCGCAACTACTCGATCGGCCAGGTCGAGGTGGTCGACGGGGTGATCTACCACAAGACCGAGTACCGCGAGCGCCGCGACCACTTCGCCTACTTCGCCTGCTCGGAGCCGCTGGCCGGGTTCGACACGCAGCGTGAGTCGTTCCTCGGCGCCTACCGCGGCTGGGACCGTCCGACGGTCGTGGAAACCGGCGCCGCGAAGGACTCGGTCGCGCACGGCTGGCAGCCGATGGGCAGCCACCACGTGAAGCTGGCGCTCGCGCCCGGCGAGACCCGCGAGGTGATCTTCGTCCTGGGCTACGCCGAGAACCCGAAGGACGACAAGTTCGACCCGCCGGGCTCGCAGACGCTCAACAAGACCCGCGTCCAGCCGCTCCTCGAGCGCTGGTTGCGCTCCGAGACCGTCGAGAAGGGGTACGCGGACCTGCGCGCCTACTGGGACGGGCTGCTCGGCGGGCTCCGCGTGACCACCCCGGACGGCGACACCGACCGCATGGTCAACGTGTGGAACGCCTACCAGTGCCTGGTCACCTTCAACATGAGCCGCTCCGCCTCGGGTTACGAGTCGGGCATCGGCCGCGGCATGGGCTTCCGCGACTCCAACCAGGACCTGCTCGGTTTCGTGCACATCCTGCCGGACCGGGCCCGGCAGCGGATCCTGGACATCGCCGCCACCCAGAAACCCGACGGCGGCGCCTACCACCAGTACCAGCCGCTGACCAAGCGCGGTAACAACGACATCGGCGACGGCTTCAACGACGACCCGCTGTGGCTGATCCTGGGCGTGGCCGCGTACCTCAAGGAGACCGGCGACCTGGCGTTCCTCGACGAGCAGGTGCCGTTCGACAACGTGCCCGGCAGTGAGGCGCCGCTCTACGAGCACCTGCGCCGTTCGCTGCGGTACACGCTCGACCGGCTCGGCCCGCACGGGCTGCCGCTGATCGGGCGCGCGGACTGGAACGACTGCCTCAACCTGAACTGCTTCTCCGACACCCCGGGCGAGTCGTTCCAGACCACCGAGAACGCGTCCGGTGGCGTCGCCGAGTCCGTCTTCATCGCCGGGCTGTTCGTGCTCGCCGCCAAGGAACTGGCCGGGATCGCGGCGCTGCTCGGGCAGGACGGCGAGGAGGTCGTCTACCGGGCGGCCGCCGAGAAGATGGCCGGCACCGTCACCGAGCACGGGTGGGACGGGGCCTGGTTCCGCCGGGCCTACGACTTCTACGGCAACGTGATCGGCTCCGGGGAGAACGACGAGGGGCAGATCTTCATCGAGCCGCAGGGCATGTGCGTGCTCGGTGGCGTCGGCCTGGAGGACGGCCTGGCCGCGAAGGCGCTGGACAGCGTGGCCGAGCGGCTGGCCACCCCGCACGGCATCGTGCTGCAGCAGCCGCCCTACTCGGGGTACCGGATCGAGCTGGGCGAGATCTCCTCGTACCCGCCGGGCTACAAGGAGAACGCCGGCATCTTCTGCCACACCAACCCGTGGATCATGATCGCCGAGACGATGGTCGGCAACGGGGACCGGGCGTTCGACTACTACCGGCGGCTCAACCCGTCGGCCCGGGAGGCGATCAGCGAGGTGCACCGCTGCGAGCCGTACGTCTACGCGCAGATGATCGCCGGCATGGACGCGCCCACCCACGGCGAGGCCAAGAACTCCTGGCTGACCGGCACCGCGGCGTGGAACTTCGTGGCGATCACCCAGTGGATCCTGGGTATCCGGCCGGACTTCGGCGGTCTGCGGATCGACCCCGTGCTGCCCAGCGGCTGGCCGGGGTTCGAAGCGGTTCGATCGTTCCGCGGCGCCACCTACGAGATCAGCGTGCGGGGTTCGGGCCGGATCACCCACCTGCTCGTCGACGGCGAGCGGGTCGACGGCAACCTGATCCCGCCGGCCGCGCCCGGCGCCGTCGTCAAGGTGCAGGCGGTGGCGGACTGACCCTCGGGACGGCCGGCCCCGGCTCGTAGGCGGTCACCGCCGCCCACGAGCCGGGGCCGGACGGTTCCGGCGCGTGGGCCGTGGCCTCGCCGAGCACTGGTCCGGCCGGTGCCGCCGGCCGCGGCATCTCGTCCGGCTCCCGTCCGGTGAGCGGGCCCTGAGTCCTGGGCCGATCACCGGACGGGAACTCGCCGCGTATCGAGGACGGTCGCGCCCTACCCGGTCACCCCTTGACCCCGCTGCGCTGCCGGCCCAGCCCGTCGATCTCGGTCTCCACCACGTCACCGGGCCTCAGGTACGGGAAACGCCCGGACAGCGCCACCCCCTGAGGCGTGCCGGTGTTGATCAGGTCGCCCGGTTCGAGCACGGTGAACTGGGACAGGTGCCAGATCAGGAAACCCACGTCGAAGATCATGTCGGCGGTGCTGGAGTCCTGCCGGGGCTCGCCGTTGACCCACGAGCGCAGCCGCAGCGGGAAGGTCACCTCGTCCGGGGTGACCAGCCACGGCCCGAGCGGGTTGAACGTCTCGCACGACTTGCCCTTGGACCACTGCCCGCCGGAGCGCTCCAGCTGGTACTCGCGCTCGGACACGTCGTCGACCACCACGTACCCGGCCACGCAGGCCATCGCCTCGGACTCCGACGCCAGGTAGCGGGCGGTCCGGCCGATCACCACGCCGAGCTCGACCTCCCAGTCGGTACGCGTGGACCCCGGCGGCAGCAGGATGTCGTCCTCCGGCCCGACCACGGTGTTCGGCGCCTTGTAGAAGACGATCGGCTCCTCCGGCGGCGCGGCGCCCGACTCGGCGGCGTGGGCCGCGTAGTTCTGCCCCACGCAGAGGATCACGCCCGGCCGGGCGATCGGTGGGCCGACCCGCCCGCCGTCCACGTCGGCCGGTGGCAGGGCGGCCGGATCGCCTTGGAAGCCGCCGGACGCCAGGAACGGCGCGTCGATGTCGGCGGTCACCGACGACAGGTCGTAGAGCGCTCCCCCGGAGGACAGAATGGGGCGTTCCGCGCCGGGTGGGCCCACCCGCAGGTATCTCAACACAGCTCCCATCGATTGTTCACGGCACCGGCACCTCGGGGTCGAGCAACCACGCGGCGACCAGATCACGCCACAGACCACCGGGAATCTTCACCGCCGCCATCGCCGTGGCGTCCGCGGCCTCCTCCGGCGAGCGCATGCCGACCAGCACCGAGGCGACCGCCGGGTGGCCGAACGGGAACTGGAGGGCGGCCGCGCGCAGCGGCACGTCGTAGCGGTCGCACAGACGCTCCATCGCCTGTGCCCGGGCGACCACGTTCGGCGGGGCCGGCCGGTAGTCGAAGGTGGCGCCCGGCACCGGGGCGGCCAGCACTCCCGAGTTGAAGACACCGCCGACGATCACCGAGATGCCGCGCCGCTCGCACTCCGGCAGCAGATCGGCCAGGCCGGACTGGTCCAGCAGCGAATACCGTCCCGCCAGCAGGAGACAGTCGAACTGACCGGTCCGGGCGAACGCCGTCAGCATCGCCGACTGGTTCATCCCGGCGGACACGGCCCCGATCGCGCCCTCCCGCCGCAGCCGCACCAAGGCGGGCAGCGCCTCGCCGGCGGCCGCCTCGAAGTGGTCGTCCGGGTCGTGCAGGTGCAGCACGTCGATCCGGTCCACGCCCAGGCGCTCCAGACTCTCGCGCAACGAGGCGTACACCCCGTCGGCGGAGAAGTCCCAGGTCATCACGGTGTCACCGGTCTCGGCCCAGATGTCGGCCGGATCCGGCCGGCCGGGCGTGACGCGGCGGCCGACCTTGGTGGCCAGCGTGTAGCAGCCGCGCGGGCGCTCCCGCAGGGCCGCCCCGGCACGCCGCTCGGACAGGCCGGCGCCGTACAGCGGCGCGGTGTCGAAGAACCGCACCCCACGCTGCCAGGCCTCGTCGACGGCGGCGACGGCGGTCCGGTCGCCGACCGCCGAATACAGGCCACCGATCGGCGCCAGCCCCATCCCGAGCCGGGTGACCGTGACGTCGGTGCCGCCCAGCGGCACCCTCGCGAACGGATCCACGGAACCAGGTCCTCTCGTAGATCCGACGGCTTCTACCGAACTGTTTAATGCCTGTCGATGCGGTAGTCAAACACCGACATAGAGTCATCATCCGTGAACAGTTCGATGATCTTGGGGGCGGCCGGCATCCTCGCGGCGGCCGCCCTGGCGCAGGCGGCCACCGGATTCGGTTTCTCCCTCCTGGCGGTTCCGCTGCTGGGACTGGTCGCCGGGCCGGTGGACGCGGTCGTCGGCTCCTCCGTGCTGGCCTGCCTGATCAACGCGGCGGCCGTGGCCCGCGACCACGGCGAGGTACGGTGGCGGACCGCCCGCACCGTGCTCGCCGCCGGACTGTTCGGATTGCCCTTCGGGCTGCTGCTGCTCAGCCTGCTCCCGGCCCGTACGCTGACCGTCCTGATCGCCCTCTGCGTGCTGGCCGGAGCCGTCGCCATCTGGCGTGGCCTGCGGATCCGCGGCGGCCGGATGGCCATGGTCGCCTCCGGGTTCGTCTCCGGCGTGCTGACCACGGCGACCGGCGTCAACGGTCCGCCGATGGCCGCCGCGTTCAGCGCCATGGGCCTGCCGCCGCGACAGTTCCGGGCCACCCTGGCCGCGATCTTCGTGGTGGTCGGGCCGTTGGGCGTCGCCGGATTCCTGCTGGCCGGAACCGGTCAACGACGATTACGGCCACGAGGCGGGCGACGCCATCCTGCGCGCCACGGCCCTCCGGATCGCCGGCGCGGTCCGGCCGGGCGACGTGGTGGCCCGCATCGGCGGCGACGAGTTCCTCATCTTCTGCACCGGCGCGGACGACACCACCGCCACGACCCTCGGCGGCCGGATAGCTGCGGCCATCGCCCGGCCCCTGCCGTGGAACGAGCACGTCCTGTGCGTCACGGCCGCGGTCGGCACGGTCACCTGGACCGAGCGCCGCCCGGTGGCCCCGGACGAACTCCTGGCCGCCGCCGACACCCGCATGTACGCCGACAAGCGCGGCGCACGAGGTACCCGCGCGGCGTAGGCCGGGCCGCGGCGTGGCAGGCGACCGACGCCGGCCGCCACCTCGATCCGGCCCTCTCGGCGGGCCCGCGGGTCAGCGCAGGTTCGGCAGCACCTTCGCGCCGAACGTCTCGATGAACGGCATCAGATCCTGGCCCACGTGGTGCAGGTAGATCCGGTCGAATCCCAGGCCGGCGTACCCGCGCAGCAGTTCGGTGTGCCGGTCCGGGTCGGCGGAGATGTTCACCACCCGTGCCACCTGCTCGACCGTCACGTTCTCCGCGACGACGTCGAACTCCTCGGCGGTGGCCAGGTCCCAGCAGACCGGCGGGGCGAAGATGTTGCCCCGCCACTGGTCGTAGGCGATCGCCTCGGCCTCCTCCTCGGTCGGCGCCCAGCTCAGGTGCACCTGGAGGCAGACCGGCCCGCGCCCACCGGCCTCCCGGTATGCGCCGATCATCTCGCGCAGATGCGGTTCCGGGGCGTTGACCGTGACCAGCCCGTCGGCCCACTCGGCGCACCAGCGGGCGGTCTCCACGCTGACCGCCGCGCCGATCAGGGGCGGCGGCGTCTCCGGGCGGGTCCAGAGCCGGGCCCGGTCGACGGTGATCAGCCCGTCCCGGGACACCTCGGCGCCGTCGAGCAGGTCACGGATGACGTCGACGGACTCGCGCAGCCGGGCGTTGCGGACCTCCTTGCGCGGCCACTTCCCGCCGGTGATGTGCTCGTTGCTGAACTCGCCGGTGCCCAGCGCGGTCCAGAACCGGCCGGGGAACATGCTGCCCAGGGTGCCGATCGCCTGCGCGATGATCGCCGGGTGGTAACGCTGGCCGGGCGCGTTGACCACCCCGAACGACAGGTTCGTGGCCTGCAGCGCGGCGCCCAGCCAGGACCAGGCGAAACCCGACTGGCCCTGGCGGGCGCTCCACGGCGAGAAGTGGTCGGAACACATCGCCGCGCTGAACCCGGCGTGTTCGGCGGCGACGACCGCCTCCAGAAGCGCGCCGGGCGGGATCTGCTCGTGTGAGGCGTGGATGCCGTACTCCGTCATGGGAGTACCGGTACCCACTATCGTGCCGCGACGACCGGGATTCCCGGGCGAATCAGTAACTCGCCGACACCTCCGGCCTGGGCGGCGTCGGGAACTCCGGGGTCGGCGCCTCGGCCGAGTCGCGCACCGCGAAGGCGAGAAAGCCGCAGACCAGCAGCAACACCGCGATCAGCGCGCCGGCCAGCGTGACGACCAGCCACGGGAACCGGCGCGGCGCAGCGGGCGGCACCGGCGCTACGGGTGGTACCGGCGGGGTGGTGGTCACCCGGGGCAGGTCGGTCTGGGTGTCGGCGGAGGCCACGATGCTCTCCGGGTCGCCGAGGCGGTCCAGGATCGTACGGATCTCGGCCTCGGTCTCCGCCCCGGACTCGGCCCGCGCGATCTCGATGTGCTCGCGCAGGTCGGCGAGCAGCTCCTCGCGCCGCCCGGCGGGCAGACGGGTGGCGGCCCGCTCGACCCGGGCCAGGTAATCGGCGACGAGTTGGTCGGTCTGGGTCATCACTTGCTCTCCGTTCCCAGGATGCGGTCGACGCCGCTGCGGAAGGCGACCCACTCGGTGCGGAAGTGGGTGAGAGCCGCCTCGCCGTCCGGAGTGAGGGTGTAGTAGCGCCGGGGCGGGCCGGCGGGGGCTTCGCGCCAGGTGGTCGCGATCCGCCCGTTGCGCCGTAGGCGGGACAGCAGGGGATACATCGTCCCCTCGCTGGTGGACATGCCGAGGGCTCCGCTGAGTTGCTGCACCAACTCGACGCCGTACAGCTCGCGCCTGTCGAGGAGTGCGAGCACGCAGTATTCGATGGTGCCCCGGCGCAGGGCCGTGGTCAGCGCCGCGTCTTCGCTCATGCCGACAAGGTACCTTGCACTGCAAGGTAAGCGCCAGGGAGGAAGGGGGGCCGTCCGGCCCCCCTTCCGGAATGTCAGCTGGTGACGCGGAACGTCGCGTCGGCCTTCTCGGTGGTGGTGCTGATCGGGTCGACCCTCAGCAGATAGTTGTAGTGCCGCAGGTAGCGGGTCGGATAGTTGTACGACTGGAACGACGACCAGGCGCTGTCCGCCAGCCCCGCCACCTGCTTGAACGTGGCGTCGGCGGCGAACGTCGCGGTGCCGTCGTTCGCGGCGAGCTGCCCGTCGTACCCGTAGTGCCGCAGGTAGTGGCCGGGGTAGTTGACCGACTCGAACGACACGTAGCCGGAGCTGTTCGCCAGGCCCGGCACGACGCGGAACTGCGAGTCCAGCAGGGGGCTCACGTTCGCGTCGATCCGCACGTCGAAGTTGGAGTGCCGCACGTACCGGGTCTGGTTGTTGTACGACTGGATCCGCTTCAGTGTCGTCGTGCCGCTGCCCCACTTGGCCAGCACCCGGGACTCCTCGGCCGCGGTCAGGTTCAGGATCGAGCCGTGCCGCTTCTTGGTCGTGCCGAGGCTGTAGTCGGTACGTGTGGCGAAGTTCGCGGTGCTGCCCAGGTTGGTGGAGCGCACCGGCATGTAACCGCGGCCGGTCGCGTACTGGTCGACCCACAGGTGCCACTCGTTGCTGCCGTTGGTCTGCGCCCACATCGGGCCTTCGACCACGTTGCCGCCGGTGGCGCCGTTGGAGATGCCGAGATGCTGCAGGTCGCCGATCCGGGTCCACGTGCCCAGGATCGAGTTGGCGCCCTCGACGGTGATCTGCCCGTCGGCCGACGCCCGGTAGTAGCGGTAACCGCCCAGGCTGTTCGCCACCTCGATGATCTGGGTGTCGATGATGCCCTGGCCGGATCCCCGGTCGATGTAGAGCTGCGGTGCCGTGACGGTCCGGAAGTCGCTGGTCCGTACGTACCAGATGCGGTGTTTGGTCACGCCGTTGAGAGCCGAGTTGGTGGCCCAGTAGATGACGTAGTCGTTGGTGGCCGGGTTCCAGACGGCCTCCGGCGCCCACGCGTCGCCGGCGCCCGAGATGCCGCCGGCCACGTTGATCAGCCGCGGAACCGACCAGTTGACCAGGTCGGTGGACTCCCAGACGACCAGGTTCTTGCTGCCCTTGGTGGAGGCGTCGCCCCACGAGGTGCCGCCGGCGATGCGCAGGTCGGTGGCGATGATCCAGTACTTGTCGCCGTTGGGGGAGCGGACGATCGCGGGGTCGCGGACGCCCTTGGTGCCCACGGTGGACAGCAGCACCGGGCCCCCGCCGTTGAGGTCGGTCCAGTTGCGGCCGTCCTTGCTGTGGGCGAGGTAGATCTGTTCACCCCGGGCGGACTCCCCGATGAAGTGGGCCATCAGGTAGCCGGTGAACGGGTCGAGGGCCCTGGCGGGAGCGGCCAGGCCGGCGAGCAGGAGGACGAAGGTGGCGAGGAACGTGCTGATGCGGGTGAGGACTCTGGGCATCAGATCTCCGAGATGTTAGCGCTAACGCTACGGGGGAATGTTTCGAAGTGTTGATGCCCGTAACTTCGTTGTCAAGAAGTCTTCACCACTCGATGACGTTGACCGCCGGCCCGCCCGGGGCCGTGCCGGCGTGCGCGCTCCGCGCCTCGTGCGTCCCGGCCGGGTGCCGGTGAAGATCCGGCCGCCCGGGGGCCGCGGTCCGGTCACCCTTTCCTTCCACTGGCGAAAATGGCCACAGAAATGTGTGCCACTTCGAATTCGTCCATTGATTAACAGGACTATGGGCAGGTCGGCGCGACTTTCTTCGAGCGCGGAGAACCGGTAAGGTCTTTCGATGCGCCGCCCCGGCGCACAATTTAAGACCCCCCTAAGAAAAACTTAAAACAATTGAGGAAAAGGACATGCGCGCAACCCCGGTGACCCGTCGCCTGATAGCGGTCACAACCGTCGTCGTCGCCGCCCTCGCGGTCGGCGCCTGCTCGACGGCAACGGATCCGTCATCGGGAGACACCCCCGGCACGCCGGTGGCCGCCGCCGTCTCCACCGGTGTCTCCGGGTCGCCCTCCGCTCCGGGCGCCTCCGCCTCCGCTTCCGCGCCCGCCTCCGCGCCGGCCGCCGCGCCGAGCGCCACCACGAA
The DNA here is from genome assembly GCF_040656595.1 of Actinoplanes sp. NPDC049802. Taxonomy (NCBI): domain Bacteria; kingdom Bacillati; phylum Actinomycetota; class Actinomycetes; order Micromonosporales; family Micromonosporaceae; genus Actinoplanes; species Actinoplanes sp. NPDC049802. The sequence goes on along the minus strand of NZ_JBFAMR010000019.1, from coordinate 93,703 downwards.
AGCGGTCGGCGCCTGCGCCCGCAAGGCCTCCGCCAAGCCCGTCGCCACCGTCACCACCGTCAAACTGCCCGCCGGAGTGATCGGCTACGGCGGCGAGGGCGACACCGAGAAGCTGCCGACGGCGATCGCGGCCCGCCCCGACGGCGGCTCCTGGCTGGCCTGGCTCGGCACCGGCGGCAAGGTCCACCTCGGCAGGCTGGGCTGCGACGACAAGCTGACCGGCGCCACCACCAGCTTCACCGGCATCGACCTGCAGGACGTACAGGCCGACGCGAACGGCGGCGTCATCCTGCTCACCCGCAAGGGAAACTGCGGCAGCGGCCCGCTCTGCGGCGGCGAGTCCAGCCCGTGCAACACCATGCACATGGTCCGCTTCGACAACAACGGCAAACTCGTCTGGGAACGTCAGGTCACCAACCTGAGCGGCGGGCGCACCGGCTACGACGACGGCGCCCGGTTCATCTGGTGGTACCAGCACCACGGCCGCCTCGCCACCAACGGCTCCGACTACGCCGCCTACTTCGGGGTGGCGATCACCGTGAAGAACGGCGGCTGCGTCGACGTCCACGAGGGCGACCGGATGCAGGTGGTGAACAAGAGCGGCAAGCTGGTCAGCGGGCACCGGGACGCGTTCGAGGTCGGCTGCTCGCACGCGTGGACGTCCCGGATCGTCTGGGACCCGCGCACCAAACGGTTCGTCACCGTCTGCGCCACCGACAACGGCTGCCGGATCGCCCAGCCCGACCCGTACCGCACGGTCGCCGCGGGCAAGTGCGACGGCACCCTCTTCGGCGGCGACCTCGTCCTCGCCGCGTCCAAGGGCTACTGGACCGCGTGGAGCCAGGGCGGCACGATCCGCCTCGAGAGGTTCACCACCGGGAAGTCCACCAGCACCGTCCGGACCGGGATCTCGTCGGCCCATCCGCACCTGGTCTCCTACGGCCCCGGCCGGATGCTGCTGAGCTGGCAGTCCGGCTCCGGCATGGCCGCGCGGGTCTATGACGCTGGCACCGGCAAGGCGGTCGGCGGGCGCCTCTCCATCGCCGTGAAGGACCACTCCTACCAGGCCTTCAAGCCCTACACCGACGGCAGCGCCGCTTATCCGGCGGCCGGTGGCTCCAGCACCACCATCAAGATCGCCCGGGTGCTTCCGCAGACCTGATCTCCCGGTACGCGACGGGACGTCCCCAACCGCATCGGGGGCGTCCCGCCCCGCCCCGCGGCCTGCCACCCACTCCCGGCCGCGACGCGCCCGCCGGGCTGATCCGCCGGTGCGGGCTCGCGATCTCGCCGCCCACCCCGGCCGGCGGCGCGGCCCCGGATCGGAGACCGGCCCGCACGCGGGGCGTGCGGGCCGGGAGAGGGTCAGCGGTCCCGGTCGGTGCTGATGTCCTCGGCGTAGGTGGCGCCGCCGTCGGACTCCTTGCGCAGCGGGCGGGCGCCGCCCTCCGGCGGCCCGGCCAGGGACTGTTCGCCGGCCGCCAGTTGCGGGAACTTCTGGTCGAAGGCGGGGCGCTCGGAGCGGATCCGGGGCATGTGGTCGAAGTTGCGCAGCGGCGGCGGGCTCGACGTCGCCCACTCCAGGGAGTTGCCGTGCCCCCACGGGTCGGCCGCCGTGACCACCCTGCCGAACTTGTACGACTTCCAGACGTTGTAGACGAACGGCAGCGTGGCGATGCCCAGGACGAACGAGCCGACCGTGGAGAACGTGTTGAGGAACGTGAAGCCGTCACCCGGCAGGTAGTCGGCGTACCGGCGGGGCATGCCCTTGGTGCCGAGCCAGTGCTGCACCAGGAACGTGCCGTGGAAGCCTGCCATGGTGAGCCAGAAGTGGACTTTGGCGAGGCGTTCGTCGAGCATCCGGCCGTACATCTTGGGGAACCAGAAATAGATGCCGGCGAACACGGCGAACACGATGGTGCCGAAGAGTACGTAGTGGAAGTGGGCGATCACGAAGTACGAGTCGGAGACGTGGAAGTCGATCGGCGGCGAGGCGAGCAGCACGCCGGAGAGACCACCGAAGAGGAACGTCACCATGAAGCCGACCGCCCACAGCATCGGCGCCTCGAAACTGATCTGGCCGCGCCACATGGTGCCGATCCAGACGAAGAACTTCATGCCGGTCGGGACCGCGATGAAGAAGCTGAGCAGGCTGAAGAACGGCAGCAGCACCTGACCGGTGGCGAACATGTGGTGCGCCCACACGCTCATCGACAGCGCGCCGATCAGCAGCGTGGCCGCGACCAGTCCCTTGTAGCCGAAGACCGGCTTGCGGCTGAACACCGGGACGATCTCGGTGATGATGCCGAAGAACGGGAGCGCGATGACGTACACCTCGGGGTGGCCGAAGAACCAGAAGAGGTGCTGCCAGAGCATCGGGCCGCCGGTCTCCACGTTGAAGACCTGCGCGCCGAGGACGCGGTCGGCGGCCAGGGCGAACAGCGCGGCCGCCAGGAACGGGAAGATCATGATCACCAGCAGACTGGTGACCAGCATGTTCCACGCCAGGATCGGCATCCGGAACATGGTCATGCCGGGCGCCCGCAGGGTCAGGATCGTGGTGATCAGGTTGACTGCGCCGAGGATCGTGCCCAGGCCACCGATCGCCAGGCCGACCACCCAGGCGTTGCCGCCGACGCCGGGCGAGTGCAGCGAGTCGCTGAGCGGCGTGTACGCGAACCAGCCGAAGTCGGCCGCCCCGCCCGGGGTGAGGAACCCGCTCATGGCGGTGAGCGTGCCGAACAGGTACAGCCAGTAGGCGAAGGCGTTGAGCCGTGGGAACGCCACGTCCGGCGCGCCGATCTGGATCGGCACCACGTAGTTGGCGAAGGCGAACACGATCGGGGTGGCGAAGAACAGCAGCATGGCCGTGCCGTGCATGGTGAACAGTTGGTTGAACTGCTCCGGCGACAGCACCTGCATGCCGGGTTTGGCGAGTTCGGCGCGCATCAGCAGGGCCATCAGGCCGCCGACCATGTAGAACACGACCGACGTGATCATGTACATGATCCCGATCTGTTTCGCGTCCGTGGTCCGCAGGATCCGGGCCAGCGCAGACCCTCTCACCTGCCGGCGAACCGGTTGAGGCCGGAGGGGGACCGGCCTCGGGGCGACGGTAGTCATGCACGCTCCTCACCTGCGTACGCGGCTTCTCCTACCTCCCTTTTATAGGCGTCATCAGCCGCAAATCGTCCCGGATCCCAACAAGAGCGGCATTTCGGTGAGATCAGGCGGTGATCGGCGTCCAGTCGGCGTATTTTGGGGCCCGGTCGTCACCGGAGGAGCGGCCGCGCAGCCGCCGGCCGATCCACGGCAGAACGTGCTCGCCGTAGTAGCGGGCCTCACGGAGCAGGTGAAAGGCGGGCGCCGGCCCCGGGTCGAGGACGTGCGGCGACACCGGCCGGCCCAGCCCGGCCAGGACCAGCGAGGCGACCCGGCGGTGCCCGGCCGCGTTGAGATGCAGACGGTCCGCCGACCAGTAGGCCCGGTGGCGCAGCTCCCGGTCCCGGAAACAGTCGACGAAGGTGACACCCTCCCGCGGCAGCAGCCTCTCCACGGCGGCGGTGAGCTGCTCGCCCTGCCGGCGGAACCTGTTGCCGAGCGGCAGATGGTCGGACGGGTCGGCGCCGCTGACCAGCAGCAGCGGCACCCCGGCCGCCGAACAGCGGTCGATGACCCGTTCGGTGAGGCCGACCAGCCGCTCCAGCGAGGCGCCGCGCCGGAGCATGTCGTTGCCGCCGCCGTTGAACGACAGCAGGGTCGGCGCGGGGGAGAGGGCCAGCGCGGCCTCGAGCTGGTCGTTGACGATCGGCTCCAGGAGACGGCCCCGGATGGCGAGATTCACATACTCCACCGGGCCGAAGGTGGCCAGGCCGGCGGCGACCAGATCGGCCCAGCCGCGCTCGGTGCCGTCCGGCAGGGTGTCGCCCAGCCCCTCGGTGAAGCTGTCGCCGATCGCTGCATAACGCGTCATGAAATCGTCTCCCACTGGTGGACCGGCCCGACGCTATCCGATCGCCGGTCCGGTCCACGAGACGTCGGAGCGCGAGTTGGATCACGGCCGGTGGACGCTGAGGTACTCCCGGGTGTCTCGGGCCGGTCGGCGGCCGTGCCGGTCCCGCCGACCCTTCCGACCGGTCGCCGGACCCGCCGTCCGGCGATCTCAGGTCCGGCGGGGCCCGGCCGATTCACAGCGGCATGGATCGCGTTGTTCGCACTGACCTGGACGGCCGCTGGTTCGGCACGGGACACAGCACGCTCACCGACCCGGCCGCCGCCGGGGACGAAGCGGCCGCGGCCGCGATCACCGGAGCCGACCCGGTGGCGGTGTTCGTGTTCTGCTCGGTCGGCCATCACACGGCGGAGATGCTCGACGCCGTCCGCGAGCGGGTCGCCGCGGACACGGTCATCGCCGGGTGCACCACCTCGGGACAGCTCGGCGGCGGGACGGTCAGCGGGGACGGGGTCGTCGTGGCGGCGTGGGGCGGAGACGGTTTCGCCGTGCGTACCCGGGTGTCCCGGAACATCGCGGGCCGCTTGCGTGACTCCGGCGTCGAGGCCGCGTCGTGCCTGGCCGCGGTCGGCCATCCGCACCGGGCCCTGTTGATGATCGGTGACGGTCTGGCGGCCAACCAGCACGACATCGTGCGCGGCGCGTTCTCGGTGGCCGGCGCGGCCGTGCCGCTCGTCGGCGGCTGCGCTGGTGACGGCTACGCGTACGAGCGCACCTACCAGTTCCACGGCGGCCGCGACGGCGTGGAGATCCTGTCCGAGGCGGTGGTCGGGGTCGCGATCGGCTCGGACGCGCCCCTCGGGGTCGGCATCGCCCACGGCTGGCGCAAGACCGGCTCGGCGATGATCGTCACCAGCAGCCGGGACGGGCGCGTCCACGAACTGGACGGCGAACCCGCGCTCGACGTGCTGCTGCGGACGCTCGGCCTGGACGAGTCGAGCCTCGACGACGGGGACGCGTTCCGGCATGCCGCCTTCCTGCACCCGCTGGGCCTGTCCCGGCGCAGCGGCGAGGACATCCGGCTGATCCACGACTGGGACCGGTCGGAACGGTCACTGATCTGCCTGGCCGACGTGCCGCAGGGCGCCCTCGCCTGGCTCATGGAGGCCGACCCGGGCTCGCTCGCCGACGCCGCAGGACAGTCCGCCGGGCAGGCGCTCGACATGATCGGCGGACGGCAGGCGCTCGGCGCCCTCGTCTTCGACTGCGCCGCCCGCCGGCTCACCCTCGGCGACGACGGCGTCGACCGGGAGAACGACGGCCTGCTCACGGCGATGCCGACGGTGCCGTTCGCGGGGTTCTACACCAACGGCGAGTACGCCCGGGTCCGCGGCGCACTCGGCATGCACCACTTCACCGTGGTCACGCTGGCGCTCGCCTGAGGGAGGTGTCTGGTGAACCACTGGTCCACCCATCAGCTCACCGAGTTCTTCGCGGCGGTCTGCGAGCCGCGCGAGGAGCACGTCGCGATCACCGTGGCCGTGGAACGGGCCGCCGAGGTGCTGGAGGCCGAGGTGGCGGCGGTGCTGCGCGGCGCCGGCGTCGAGACGGTCCGCGGCGTGGACCGGGACCTGCTGGCCGCCGCCCTGCCGGACCGCCCGTCGGCCGGCGTCCTGAACCTACCCGGGCTCGACGAGCTGCACCTGAGCGTCGCCCGGTTCGGGACGGAACCGCGCGGGACGCTGCTGGTGGCCCGGGCCGGTGACCCGCTCGACCCGGAGGAACGGCAGCTGCTCCAGGCCATGGCGCAGACCCTGGGCCTGGCGCTGGACAACATCGCCCTGCTCACCGCGGAACGGCGGCTGCGGGTGGAGCGCGAGCGGGAGGCCGCCGAACGGCTGGCCCTGGTCGAGTCGCTGCGCGAGGCCCGGCACGACTCGCTGACCGGGCTGCCGACCCGGGTGCTGTTCCTGGAGATCCTCGGCGAGAAGCTGCGCGGCGACGGCCCGGCCAGCGTCCTCTTCATCGACCTGGACCGGTTCAAGGCGGTCAACGACAGCCTCGGCCACCGGGCCGGCGACGAACTGCTCGGGCACGTCGCCGACCGGATCCGGGACTGCCTCGGCCCCCACGGCACCGGAGCCCGGCTCGGCGGCGACGAGTTCGCGGTGCTGCTCGGCGGCACCACCACGGAGACCGCGGTGCCGGTGGCGTGGCGGATCATCGAGGCGCTGCGCCGGCCGTTCCGGATCGCCGGGCGGGACGTCTTCATCGGCGCCAGCGTCGGCATCGCCACCGGCACGGCCGGCACCGACGCCGGGGACCTGCTCGGCAACGCCGACGTGGCGATGTACCGGGCGAAGAAGGACGGCCCCGGCAAGGTCGTGCTGTTCGAACCGCACATGCACGCCGAGGCCCTGGCCCGCCTCACCCTCGGCGGCGAGCTGCGGCGGGCCCTGGAACTCGACGAGTTCCGCCTGCTCTACCAGCCGCTGATCCGGCTGGAGACCGGCGCGGCCACCGGCGTGGAGGCGCTCATCCGCTGGTCCCGGCCGGGCCGCGGCTACCTGCCACCGGCCGGCTTCCTGCCGCTCGCCGAGGAGAACGGCCTGATCGCCGACATCGGCCGGTGGGTGCTGCGGGCCGCCGGGGAGCAGGCCGCCCGGTGGCGGCGGGACATCCCCGAACTGACCCTGAACATCAACATCTCCGGGCGCCAGCTCACCGACCCGCAGTTCACCGGCGACGTGGAACGGACCCTCGCCGCATGCGGGCTGCCGGCCGCCGCGGTCACCCTGGAACTCACCGAGTCGGTGCTGATGAGCGATCCGCGTACGGCCGTCGCCTGCCTGAGCGACCTGCGTGACCTCGGCGTGGGCCTGGCGGTCGACGACTTCGGCACCGGCTACTCGTCCCTGTCCTACCTCCAGCGGCTGCCCGTCGACGAGCTGAAGATCGACCGCACCTTCATCAGCCGCGCCGAACCGACCGCCGCCGACCTCGCGGTGATCCGGACCGTCGTCGAACTGGCCCGGACCCTCAAGCTGCGCACCGTCGTCGAGGGCGTCGAGACCGAGGAGCAGCACTCCGCGCTGCGCAGCCTGGGCTGCGACTACGGCCAGGGCTATCACCTGTGCCGCCCGCTGGCGCCGGAGAGCGTCCCGGCCGCGTTCGCCGGCCCGCTGGCGAGGTACCCCGGCGGGTAGCCGCGAGCGGCCCGGCGGTCACCGCCAGACCGTGAACCGCACCCTCTGGACCTCCGGTTCGATGTAGTCGACCTGGTAGAGCACCCGGAACACGGCGCCGTCGGGCACTCCGGCGGCGAGCACCGTGCGCCGGCCCGGCGGCGTCGCGCACGCCTCCACCGGATCGGTGTAGGTGACCTCGCCGCCGTCCGCCAGGAACGCCACCAGGAACGTCTGGCACCGGTCGCCCGGGTCCCGGGCGTCCCGTACGTGGGACACGGAGATGGTGGAGCAGGCCGAGTCCGGAACGGTCACCGGCGCGGACGCGACCCGCCCCGCCTCATAGAACCCGTAACCGGGCCGTGCCGGCGCACACCGAGCCGCGCCGGCCTTCGACGTGTCCGCGGCCGCGGCCGCCCCGGCCCCCGTCAGAACCGTGCCGGCCGCCGCGAGAGTGGCAATGATGCCTGTAGATATCCTCATGGCTCGACGGTCCTCCGGACACCACGGATCATGACGGATCCACCCACTCGTGGCACCTTCCCGGGATGACCCGTGGGTCAGAACGGCGCGGGGCCACTGCCGGTCAGCGACATCAGGATCTGCGTCGCGAGCAACTTGCGGACGCCGGTGACGGCCACCGCCCCGATCTGGTCGTAGGGCAGTTCCAGGTACAGCCCTTCGCCGGCGTCCCGGATCTCCGCGTTGATCTGGTCCGGGCGGAACGTGCCGCCCCAGCCCTCGACACCTCCGCGCTGATTGGTGGTGAGCGAAGCCATGCCGGGCACCGGTGTGCCGCCGGCGAGGATCAGCCTCGCCGGGCCGGAGTAGGTCGTCATAGTCGCCAACCGTAACTTGCCCACCGGCATAACGGCCCACTCCGGAGTGACCGGATGCCGCCCGGCCGGTCGCGCCGTGACCGTCACAGCCGGTGGCGGCGGCGGTAGCGGCCCGGTGGGGAGCCGAAACGGCGTTTGAAGGCGGCCGCGAACGCGAACTCGGAGCGGTAACCCACCTGGGCCGCGACATCGCCGACGGTGGCGTCGGTGTCGCGCAGCAGACCGGCCGCCAGCGTCATCCGCCACCAGGTCAGATAGGCCATCGGCGGCCTGCCGAGCAGGTCGGTGAAGCGGCGGGCGAACGGCGCCCGGGACAGCCCGGCGCACGCCGCGAGGGCGGCGACCGTCCAGGCACGGCCGGGCTCGCGGTGGATGGCCCGCAGCGCGGCGGCCGTCACCGGGTCGGCCAGACCGGCCGCCCATCCGGACGGGTGAACGCCCGCCAGCCAGGCACGCAGCAGGTGGACGAGCATGGTGTCGAGCAGCGCCGGGATCAGCGCGCCGCTGCCCGGGCCGGGGGTGATCAGCTCGGCGGAGAGCAGGTCGACGGTGGCGGCCAGGCGCTGATGCCCGGCCGGGACGTGGATCAGGTCGGGCAGGTCGGTGATCAGCGGGTGCACCATCTCCGGATGCAGTTCGTAGGCGCCGCACAGCGTCACGGTGGTGGCCTCGCCGGGGGTGCCGACGGCCGCGTACCGGGGCAGGTCTCCGGCCTCGGCGGGCGAGCACGCGGGGGCGGCCGGGCGGGTGCCCGCCGGGTCGGCGAGCGTGTGGCCGTCGCCGTGTGGCCGGAACACGATGTCGCCCGGGCCCAGCAGCAGCGGCTCGGCGCCGTCGCGCAGCAGGGCGCACGTCCCGCGCAGCACCACGTGGAAACCCGCCGATCCGGGCACCGCCGCGAATCGCTGCGCCCACGGCGCCCGCCACGCCACCTGGGCGGAGCGGGCGCGGCCGGTCCGCATCACCGCGAGCACGTCGCTCAGCACGTCCACGCCGAGACGATCGCATAGGAAATCGAGATCCCGAAGCATTCAGCGTCCTCGGCGATCCTCTTACGGTGGGTGCCATGAGAGCGATGCGCATGCATGGGTACGGCGAACCCGAGGTGATCCGGCCGGACTGGATCGAGCTGTCGCTTCCACGCTGAAGTGGCGAGTTGCCGTGCTGCGTGACGGCGGTGGTGGCGAGTTTTCAACCGATGTGGCGGAACGTGGCGTCGTTCGTGGGAGGGGTGGGGATCTCCCCGGATGTTCGTGACCTCCGGCGCGGCGTTGCTGGCGCGGCGTGCCGATGTTCGCGCGCCGTACCCATCAGGCCCTCAGATTCGGAGCAGCCCCGTGAGCGGCGCTGCATACGCGGTATTGGTACCGTGGCCGGCCCGGGGAAGGGTTGAGCGTGGTCAATGTCGTTGCACAGCGTCCTGCACGCCAGGGCGTGATGATCGGAGTGGCGGCGACTGCGCTCGGTGTGCTGGCGTTCGCGGCCGACGCCGTGGATGGCATCACCGCGCAGGTCGTCGTGACCGCGCTGGTCAGCAGTGGCCTCGCCTGGGGTTTGGCGGCGTTTCTGGCCGGACTGTCGGCTACGGGCCGTCGTGGTGCGGTGGTGGGTGCGACCGCGCTGCTGGTGGCGGCCACGCTGGTCTACTACTTGCTGATTCTCCTGGTCGGCCGTGGGTGGAGCGGCGGCTTTCTGGTGGACGGGTCATCGGTGAGTTGGTACGGACTGCGTTCGGTGGCGGTCATGACCACGGCCTGGCTTTTGGTGTCGATGGTCGCGGGACCGGTGCTTGGCTTGCTGGGTCAAATGACGCGCACCGCGCGGGTGCCGATCGCGGCCCTGGCCGCAGGTGCCGCCTGCGGATTGCTGTCCGGCCAGGGCTGGCAGCAGGTCGCCGTGGCACCGCCCTGGCGCCTCTGGCTGATCGGCAACCCGAACGCCGATTACGTCCTCGGAATCCTTGCCGTGGAACTGGTGGGGGTCATCCTTCCCCTCGCCGTGCTCGCGTGGTCGGCTACCCGCCGACGCCTGTGGCAGGCCTGGCCCACCTTGCTCTTCGCGATGGCCAGTACCGCGACGCTGAGCGCTTTGTTCTGGCACGTGCTCCCCACCGCCGTCATCTGGCTGCACTGAACGCTCCCGCTCCGGAGCGAGTCTCGCTCGTCGAGCTGGCAAACATCGGAAGCGATGAGATCTCGCTGGGGCCGAGACTTCCCCGACGGCTGTGGTGCCGCGACCCGCGAACAACCACGACGGGATGATGTCGCGGTGTTTGAGACAGAGCTGAGGCGTTCCGGCCTCGATGAGTGGTTCGAGGCTGTGTACGCCGGCGAGGACGGCGCCGAGCAGCGGCTTGCGTGGCAGCAGATGCCGGAGGTCGTCGACGGGCTGCGCCGGCCGGTGCGGTCGTTTCCGTCGTACCGCGGGCAGCGCAACTTCCCGGGTTGGTACTGGTCAGCCACGCTCGGGCACCGGATCGGGTTCGAGTCCTGGGTCGAGCGGGACCACCTGATCGCGCTCGACTTCGACCCGTCGGTCGCGTCGATGGTGTCGCAGCCGTTCTGGCTGCACTGGACCGACCGGGCCGGGAAGGCCCGGCGGCACGCCCCGGACTTCCTAGTGCGCCTGGACGACGGCCAGGTCGTGGTGCTCGACTCGCGCCCGGCCGAGCTGGTCGAGGCGTCGGATCGGGAGGCGTTCGCGGCGACCGACCGGGCGTGCACGCAGGTGGGCTGGCGTTACGCGGTCTGGGACCGCCTGGACAGCGTGCTGGTGAACAACCAGCGGTGGCTGTCGGGCTACCGGCACCCGCGGTGCTTCAACGAGCCGGTGGCGAACCTGCTGCTGGAGGCGTTCGCGCAGCCCCGGGCGCTGATGGACGGCGCGGCCGCGGCCGGTGACCCGCTCGGCACGCTGCCAGTGCTCTACCACCTGCTCTGGAAGCGGTGGCTACTGACGGACCTGTCGGTGGTGCTGTCGGACCGCACGATCGTGAGCCTCGGCGCCCGGCCGGCCGCGGCCCCGGCGGACCTGGCGGCGGTGTTCAAGTGAGCGGCCTGATCGAGCGGCCGAGCGTGCTGCGCATCAACGACCGGGTGGTGTTCGCCGGGACCACGCACACCGTGGTGGCGATCTCCGGCGCGACGATCCGGCTGCTGTCGTCGGCCGGCGCGACCACGGTGATCGCGCTGCCGTATCTGCTGGCCGCCGAGGACTTCGAGCTGGTCGGCGCGGGCCCGGCACCGAAGGTCGACTCGCACGGGCTGCTGCAGGCGATGCCGGCCGAGGTCGTGGCCGCGGCCCGGGAGTGGGAGCAGCACCTGATCGAGCTGATGACCGGGGTCAAGCCGGGCGCCGAGCCGGACGCGCCGGTGCGCGAGGAGTACGACCCGGTGCGGCACTCGCTGACCGAGCGGGAACGCGCGAAGGCACGGGAGCTGACCGAGGCCGGAACCGCGACCAGCGTCCGCACGGTCCAGCGGATGCGGCGCCGCTACCGCGAGCAGGGCCTCTGGGGTCTGGTCGACACCCGGGCCGCCCGGCGGGCCAAGCCGACCGGGCACGTCGACGCGCGGGTGGTCGCCGCGGCGGTCGCGGTGATCCAGGCGCAGACCGGCACGTCGACGGGCACGAAGTCGCGGGCGATCCGGCAGATCCGCCAGCTGCTCGACGACGAACACGGCGAGGGCGTGGTCCCGCTGCCGTCGCAGACCACCTGCTACCGGCTGCTGGACGCGCTGTCGGTCGGCCGGTACTCGTTCGGGTCGGCGGTCACCCGCCGGCAGACGGCGAACAAGCCCGGCCGGGCCTACACCGCGACGATCGCGAGCCGCCCCGGCGAGCAGGTCCAGCTGGACTCCACGCCGCTGGACGTGATGGCGGTGATGGAGGACGGGCTGCCCGGCCGCGCCGAGCTCGTGCTGGCGATCGACATCGCCACCCGCACCATCTGCGCCGGCGTGCTGCGCCCGGTCGGGGCAAAGGCCGTCGACGCGGCGCTGTTGCTGGCCCGGGTCACGGTCCCGGAGCCGATGCGGCCCGGCTGGGACGCCGCACTGGCGATGTCCGCCTCCCGAATCCCGCACCAGCGCCTGGTCAGCCTGGACGCGCGGATGGCCCTCGCGGCGGCGAAGCCGGTGATCGTCCCGGACACCGTGGTCATCGACCACGGCAAGGTGTTCCTGTCGGAGGTGTTCCTGCGCGCGGCCGACACGCTCGGCATCTCGGTCCAGCCCGCGCACCAGCAGACGCCCACCGACAAGGCGATCGTCGAGCGGACCTTCGAGTCGATCAACACGCTGTTCTGCCAGCACGTCTCCGGTTACACCGGCCGCGACGTCACCCGCCGCGGCGCCGACGTCGCCGCGCGGGCCGTCTGGTCGCTGCCGGACCTCCAAGAGCTGTTCGACGAGTGGGTCGTCGCCGGCTGGCAGAACCGGCCGCACGACGGGCTACGGCACCCGTTCAGCCCGGACCAGGCAGCCTCCCCCAACGACGCCTACGCGGCGCTGGTCGCCGCCGCCGGCTACGTCCCGGTCTCGCTGACCGGCGAGGACTACATCGAGCTGCTGCCCGCGGACTGGCGCTCGATCGGTGACGGCGGCAGCATCCAGATCGACTACCGCACCTACAGCAGCCGTGAGCTGCGGCCCTACGCCCGCAAGAGTTCCGGGATCACCAGCCGGGCGGGCCGCTGGGAGGTCCACTACGACCCCTACGACGTCTCCCGGATCTGGGTGCGCGACCACCACCACGGCGGCTGGATCACCGCGGGCTGGACGCATCAGAACGTGGTCGGGCAGCCGTTCGCGGACTTCACCTGGCGCGCGTCGCGCCGGCTCGCCGCCGAACGCGGCCTGGACGACACCAACGAGATGGCCGTCGCGGTCATCCTGTCGGCGCTGCTGCGCCGCGCCGAGCAAGGCCCGGCCGCCGGGCGGGTGCTGGCCCGGACGCTGTCGGCGCAGTCCATGACCAACCACCTGCCCGCCGAGTTCGCCGCCGCGGTGATCGAGGCCGAGCCCGCGCCGGAGCCGGAGCTGGTCGACGAGCTGCTCCCGGCCGCGCTCGAGCCCTCGCCGCCGGACGAGCCCGCCGCCGACGGCAGCATCCCGGCGGCCGGGAGCGTCGACGTCGTGCCGTTCGCGATGTTCGACCCGTTCGCCGACGACCTGGAGGCCCGGCGATGACGGCGGAGCTCCAGATCGACAACGACCGGCACCCGCTGGCCACCAAGCAGGGCTGGGCGTCGTTCGTCGCCCAGGCCATGCCGGAGCCGCCCCGGCTGCTGCCGGCGGCCGACTGGCAACGGCTGACCTCGTTCGAGCGGGAGGTCTACAACGAGACCCGCCAGGACTACCACGCCGCGTTGCTGCTGGTCGCGACCCCGGACATCAAGAAGATCATCCACACCGGCACCAAGCTGATCATCAACAACCGAGGCAAGCAGCTCGGCCGGCGCGGGCTGATCGTCTCCGGCGCCAGCGGCACCGGCAAGTCCACCTCGATCACCCAGCTCGGCAAGAAGTTCCAGATCGACCTGGAACGGCGCAGCCCCGGAGTCCGTGACCGCATCCCGGTCGTCTACATCGTGGTTCCGCCCGACGCCACGCCGAAGATGCTGGCTGTCGAGATGGCGATCTTCCTCGGGCTGCCGGTCGCCCGCACCGACGGACCGCAGGCGGTCGCGCACAGCGTCGCCGCGGTGATGCGCCGGGTCGGCACCGGGCTGGTCCTGGTCGACGAGATCCACCGACTCGACCTGTCCACCCGCCAGGGAAAGAACGCCTCCGACCAGCTCAAATACTTCTTCGACACGATCAGCGCCACGTTCGTCTACGCCGGGCTCGACCTGGCCGAGACCAGCCTGTTCGACGGCGTCCGAGGCCGGCAGATCGCAGGCCGGTTCATCCCGGTCAACACCGGCCCGTTCACCCACCGCACGATCGAGGCGAAACGCGACTGGGCCAAACTCGTCGCCGCGATGGAGCACGCGCTGCGACTGCACCGCCACCAGCCGGGCACCCTGATCGAGCTCGCGCCCTACCTGCACGACCGCACCGGCGGCATGATCGGCAGCCTCGACCAGCTCATCCACGAAGCAGCCAACGACGCGATCAGCGACGGCACCGAGCGCATCACCAAGAGCCACCTGGACGCGGTGATCCTCGACCTCGCCGCCCAGGAGCAGTTCGTCCCCCGCCAGCGCAGCAAGCAAGCGGGGCCGCGATGAAGACCTGGCAGCAGCCAGTCCACCAACTCCCACTCCAGGTCCGCCCGGTCCGCGGCGAGACGGTGGTCTCCTTCCTGATGCGCCTCGCCGCCGCCAACGAGTACCGCCGGCCCACAACCCTGCTCCGGGCGCTCGGCGAGCCGAACCGCCCACTGGGGACCGGGCAGCTGGCCGACTTCGACATCGTGCTCAACGAACCCGCCAAGCGCCGCCTGGAGACACTGACCGGCCGGACCGTCACTGAACTGCGCAAAAGCCTGTCGATCCTCTGGAACAAGCCCAGCGACCGCATCCCCACCGACATCCCCGCGACCGAGGTCCAGCGGTCCTGGATGCTGCGTGACCACTGCGATCACTGCGCCGCCAGACTGCCCGGCCGACCCACGATCCGCGTCTACCAGCTGTCGTTCCCGCACATCTGCAAGCGCCACCAGCGCTGGATCGCGACGGAGAAGGAACACAGCTGGCTGGAGTTCGAGCCCAAGCAGGTCGACCTCACCGGCGCACCCGAGATCCTCCGAGCCCACAGCCGTTACGCCCGGCTCCGCGCCGAGATCGACAACCACAGCTGGACGGCGGACCAGCTCCGGGCCGCGACCCACGTCGCGATCGGCTGGGGCCGGACCAACTACACCAAGAACCGGCCACTGCACGACCGCTGGGACGCCCGCAAGAAGGCGATCAAGTGCCGGGGCTACGCGTTCAAGCCGACCGCGCTGCTGGTGTTTCCCGAGGCCGTCGCCCTGACAGAAGTCCTGACCGACCTCGAATGGCGCCGACACGTCGCCATGGTCCGCGACGAACGCCACCTGGACCGCTTCTATCAGCACGTCGCCCGCCGCCTCGACCAGCCGAAGTCCTACATCGCCAACCTCGCCCTCACCGACCACCAACCGGTCCAGCCTCACCGGAGACGCTGGGACTGGATCACCCGCGACCCGCTCGTCAACTGGACCCGACAGCTTCGCCACCAGCACGAGAAACTCCGCACCGAGTTCTGGGCCGAACACACCCGGAGCGCAGCTAGCACCACGCCCTTCCCCGAAATCCGCCACTTTGAGTGAGAGACGATGACCAGTGACGAACGAATCGCAAAATGGCGAGCCGCAGCTCAGCCCCAGTCAGCCTCGCCACTTTCAACGGGAAACGACACGAGCCGCCGGAACCCGGTCCCGGGGAGGTCCTGGTCCGGGTCGCCGCCACCACCTTCAATCCGTCCGAGGCCGGGTTGCGCCGTGGTCTGCTGCGGTCGATCGTGCCGGTCGTCCTTCCGTACACCATGGGGCTGGACGTGGCCGGGACCCTCGCGCAGGGTGACCGCGTGATCGGGCGCCTGGACGGGGGTGCCGCCGCGGATTTCGCGGTGGCGCCCGCGAACGTGCTGGTCCCGGTTCCGGACGGGGTGCCGTTGGAGGACGCGGCGGCGCTGCCGATCGCCGGGCTCACCGCCTGGCAGGCCGTCTTCGAGCACGCGGCGGTCGCCGAAGGTCAGCGGGTGCTGGTGAACGGCGCCGGGGCGATCGGCCGGTACGCCATCCAGCTGGCCCGGCACGCGGGCGCCCACGTCGTGGCGGCCACCTCCGCGCGCGGCGCCGCGGCGGCCCACGGCGCCGGGGCGGATCGGGTGATCATCGGCTGGGAGGAGATCGAGCCGGTCGACGCGTACATCCACCTGGTCCCGGCCGATCCGGTGCACACCGGCCGGATCCGGCCGGGTGGTGTGCTGGTGTCGGCGACCACCCCGGCCGATCGGCTGCCGGTGGGCCCGTTCCGGGGCGTGCACTTCATCGTCCGCAACGACACCGCCGACCTGGCGGCGCTGCTCGCGCTGGTCGCCGACGGCACGGTCCGGATCGACATCGCCGGGCGGCGCCCGCTCACCGACCTGGACGCCGTCCACGCGGAGGCCGATGCCGGCAAGCTCACCGGGAAGACGCTGCTGCTGCCCTGACCGGCCAGGGACACCCCAATCGAAACGCTTCGCTACGGTGGGCCGGTGCACAACCGGATCCTCGCGATGTCGGCGCTCGCCGCGTCGGCCTTCTGCTACGTGGCCACCGAGACGATGCCCATCGGCCTCCTGTCGCTGATCGCGGATGACCTGGGCGTCTCCCGCGCGGCCGTGGGACTTCTCATCACCGGGTACGCCGTGACGGTCGCGATCGTGACGATCCCCCTGACCTACGGCACCCGGAACGTCCCGCGCCGCCGGCTCCTGGTCGTCCTGCTGCTCGCCCTCACGGCGGCGAACCTGCTGTCCGCCCTGGCGCCCACCTACGGGGTGCTGCTCGCCGCCCGGCTGGGCGCGGCCCTCTCCCAGGCGATCTTCTGGGCCGTGGTGGCGCCGGTCGTCGCCGCCATGTTCGACGTGACCGTCCGCGGCCGGGTCAGCGCCGTGGTCTTCGCGGGCGCCTCGCTCGGCCCGATGCTCGGTGTCCCGGCCGGCACCTGGCTGGGCCAGCAGTACGGCTGGCGGTCCGCGTTCCTGGCCCTCACCGGGCTCGCGCTGGCCGCCTTCGCCGCCCTGCTCGCCGGTATGCCCGACGTGCGCGTCGCGGAGACCCACGCGGCCACCGGCACCAACCCCGACGCCCGCCGGTACGCCGTGATCGTCGCGGTCACCGCCCTGTCGGTGGCCGGGCTCTACACGGCATTCACCTACACCGAGGTGTTCCTGACGGCGGTGACCGGTTTCGCGGCCGGCGCCGTCGCACCCCTGCTGCTGGCCCGCGGCGTCGCCGACTTCGCGGGCATCGCGGCGGGCGGCTACGCCGGCGACCGCTGGCAGCGCGGCGCCGTCACCGGATCGGTGCTGCTGGTCGCGGCGTCCCTGCTCGCCCAGTACGTGGCCGGTGGCTCCCGCCCGGCGACCGCGGTGCTGCTGGCCGTCAACGGGTTCGCCATCGGCTCGCTCACCCCGGCGCTGCAGAACCGGGTCATGGAGGTGGCGCCCGGCAGCACCGACATGGCGTCGGCCGGCAACTCGGTGGCCTTCAACATCGGCATCGCGGGCGGCTCGCTGACCGGCGCCGTGGTGCTCACCGAGGCCGGCGCCCGCGCCACCGCCCTGACCGGGGGACTGCTGGCCCTGCTGGCGTTGCTGGTCTTCGCGGCCGAGCCGCTGATCGTTCGCCGGACCCCGGTGACGATCCGCGGGTGATCGCCCTGGCAAGCTTCCGAGTCGTGGAAGCATTGAGGCTGACTCTTCTCTTCATTCACCTGGTCGGGTTCGCGCTGCTGCTCGGCGGCGCCATCACACAGTTCCTGTCCGGAAAGTTCCGGATCAACCCGGCGATCCTGTGGGGCTCCATCATCCAGCTGGCCAGCGGCCTCGCGCTCGCCACACCGTTGCGCGGCGGTGGCGACGACGAGCCGGACCCGATCAAGCTCGGCGTGAAGCTGCTCCTCGCCGTGATGATCTTCATCATGGTCTTCATCCCACGCAAGCGCGACGAGATCAACAAGGGTCACTTCATCGGGATCATCACGCTGACCCTGGTGAACGCGGCGGTCGCCGTCTTCTGGCACTAGGGTCACCGGCCCGCCGCCGCTCACGGCCGTGAGCGGCGGCAGACGGCGGTGGAGGCGACCGGGCCGGCCCGCCCGGCCACCGGTCCGAGCCCGGCGGGCGCGGCACGGGCGGGAGCGGGCAGTGGGCTCGCGCCGCACGGACGGGACGGTCCGGGTGGGGCGGGACGAGGTTCCGCGTACCGGAGATCAGGGTTTTGATTCTCGGCAGTACATGATGTAGCCGGCGTCGAAGCCGCGGTCGAAGCCGAGCGTGAACCCGCGGGTGTAGTCGGTGGCCTGGAACGTCGGGGCCCGGACCGGTTTCGTGCAGGCGACCTGAGCCGTCGTCAGACCCTTCGCGAAGCCGTCCTTGTAACCCTGGCGGAACTCCTTGCCGCCGGCGGGCGCGGCGGTGGCCGGGGCGGCCGGGGCGAGCGCGACCGCGACCAGGCAGAGCGCGATGCCGAATCGTCTGGCCCTCATCCTCGGGAATCTACGCCCGGAGGGCCGGTCGTGTCCGGGGAACGCGGGATCCGCCCTTACCATGATCCCCGCCGCCGGTGTGAGGCAACCTGGGAGTCTGCTCACCGCCCGCGAACTCCAGTGTGATGCGCACATCCGGGACGTGCGCGCTGCTGCGGGCGCCGGTAGTCTCGGTGGGATTTCGCGGGGCCCCAGCCTGCTTGATCATGCCCACGGCAGGGGCTCAGGGCCGTTGCGTAGGATTCCGGGCCGCACGACCCAAACGAGGGGAACCGAGGAGCACGATGCCGCTCACTCCAGCTGACATTCACAACGTGGCCTTCAAGAAGCCGCCGATCGGGAAGCGCGGATACGACGAGGAAGAGGTCGACGCCTTTCTGGACGAGGTGGAGGGCGAGCTGACCCGCCTCCTGGAGGAGAACGGCGCTCTCAAGGACCAGCTATCCCGCGGCGGTGGCGGTGGCGGCGGCAACCCGGCCGCGACCATGGTCCTCAACAACGAGTTCGCCGACCTGGCCGCCCAGCTGGAGCGGCTGCAGGAGGCCCGGGCCCGGGCCGAGCAGAACGCGCGGAACATGCAGGCCCAGCTCGAGCGGGCGCGCAGCCAGGCCCCGTCCGGCGCGATGCCGACCATCTCCGGCGACGACGACCGCAACTCGCGGGTGCTGATGATGGCCCAGCGCACCGCCGACGAGCACATGCGCGACGCGCAGCGCGAGTCCGAGACGGTGATCGCCAACGCCCGCGACAAGGCCGACCAGCTCACCAGCGAGGCGCAGCTCAAGGCGGCCACCATCGAGTCGGACGCCCGGCGCAACCACACCGAGGCGATGGACAGCCTGGTGGAGAAGCGGGCCGCCGCGCTCGACGAGATCGATCGGCTGGGCCAGCTCGCCACCTCCTACCAGGAGGCGCTGACCAACCACGTCCAGCAGCAGCTCATGGACCTGACCGCGGCGCCCGAGCCGGGCGGCCGCGACATGTGATCCACCGCGTGAGGAAGGCCCGCCCCGGCAACGGGACGGGCCTTCTCTCGTCAGTGCGTCACGCCTCCGGGTGGTCGGCGTGCTCGTCGCCGCCGTCACCGGTGTTGAACGTGCCCTGCGGGCCGGCCGGAGCCGGCAGCGTGATCGGCTTGCCCGGAACCTTCCTACCCGGCACCCCGTTCACCGACTCGGTCGAGAAGGCGTAGGTGAGCTGGGCGAACGCGATGAGATCGCTGTTGATCTCCAGCGCCTTCGGGTCCAGGTTCTCGATGTCGTCACACGCCTGGTGGTAGCACGGGTCGAACGACTCGCCCGCCGTGCCGCCCCAGATCGCCTGCTGCTCCTCGGTCTTGACCACCTCGGCGCCGGTGAACAGACCGCCGGACGGGATGCCCGCCTCGATGAACGCCTGGTAGTCGGAACGGCCGGAGAACTCGGCGTCGTCGTACGGCTGGCCCTTCCAGGTGTAGTACGACTCGTACAGGTCCTCGATCGCGGTCGAACCCTCCGGCACCACGACCGGCGCCGGGAACGACGACTGGTCCGCGTCGTACACCTGGAAGATGTAGTTCGGCGAGCCGACCATGTCGTAGTTCAGGTACAGCGCGATCTTGTCCTTCTCCGCCTGCGGCAGCTCCTCGACGTACGCCGTGGAACCGATCAGGCCCTCCTCCTCGGCGCCCCAGAAGGCGAACCGCAGGCTGTTCTGCGGCTTGCTCTTGGCCAGGGTCAGCGCGGTCTCCAGGATCGCGGCCGAGCCGGAACCGTTGTCGTTGATGCCCGGGCCCTCGGTCACGCTGTCCAGGTGGGAGCCGGCCATCACGATGTTGTTCTTGTTCTTGCCGGGCAGGTCGGCGATCACGTTGTAGTCGGTCCGGGTCTCCGACGGGAGCACCCGCACCCGCGCGGTCGAACCGGCCGCGGCCAGCGCCGAACCGTCGGCGAAGCTCGCGCCCACCACCGGGATGGTGACGCCCGACGCCTCACCCAGGGTGCCGACGATCAGGCCCTCACGGGTCGGGTCGTTGCCCTGGTTGAAGATGACCACGGCCTCCGCACCGGCCGCCTGTGCGTTCTGCGCCTTGACCGCGAAGGAACAGGCCGCGCCGTCCGGTGTGGTGCCGCCGCGCTGGATGAGAGCGATGTCGTTGGTGCCCGTGAAGTTCAGGCCGGTGAAGTCGTCGGCCGAGCAGCCGCTGGTGCTGGCCCGGTCGCCGGTCAGGTTCACGTCCACCGGGATCACCGTGCCGGTGACGTCACCCGGCAGGCTGTTGGTGAAGGCGCCGGTCGCGTACTTCGCGTTCACCGGGGTCAGCTGCTGCAGCAGCGCCGGGTAGTTGAAGGTGAACTCGAACGGGTCCAGAGTGACCTTGTAGCCGGCCTTGCGGAGCAGCCATGACACGTAGCGGACGCTGTTCGCGTACCCCTCGGTGCCGGCCGCGCGAGTGCCCGGGTAGTAGGCGTCGTCGTTCTTGTCCGCGATCCGCTGGAGCGCCTCCAGGTGGTCCATGACGCCGTCCAGCGTCACGCACTTCAGAACCTCGGCGTACGTGTCGTTGGCCTGCCTGGCGCACGAATCGTGCTTCCCACCGTGCCCGCTGCCGCCCGCCGACGCGGCGGTGGCCGGAGCGACGGTCAGCACCGCGGCGACGGCCGCCGCACCGATGACACGGAACGAACGACGCCGGGTTGGCGTCACGTCGTCGTGACTCATCTATGTGTTCCCCCTGTCCTTTTCGGAACTGGGATCACCGTAGAAGACAAGGGCGTCGATGGCCAGGCCCTTGCCACGTGGGCGAACAGCGGACCTCGCTCGAAAAGTGCACATGCTCCGAGTGTGACCGGACTTGATCGTGGCGAGGGCCGTTCGAGAGGCGGCCCGGAGAAACGGCGCCGGAGGAAGCGTGATGCTGCCGGGGTGGGCGGCCGCCGCCCACCCCGTGAGTGGTGGGCGGCGGCCGTCGACCCGGTGGCCGGTCAGCGGCGGCGGACCAGTTCCACCCGGTAGACGGTCTGACCGGCGCCGTCCTCACCGACGGTGGTGACGGTGTGGGTACGGCCGGAACGGGTGACCGAGACCTCCGCGTACGGGTCGGTGGCGACGGCGGTGACGCGGGCACGGGACGGGTCCCGGACCGCCACCCGGTAGGAGGTCACCGCCGGGTCGAAGCCCGCGATCGGCTTTCCGCCGACCAGGAGAGCCGCAACGGACGCGTCGGTTCCCAGGCCGGGCGCTTTCGCGTACACCTGGAGCTCGGAGACGGTGAGGTAGCCGTCGGGCGTGGGTGTCAGGCGCAAGCAGAACGGGCCGGGGGTGAGCGGGATGTCGACGGCGAGCGAGGTGACCGTGATGGGCGACCCGGTCGCCTCGCAGTCTCCGGAGACCGACGGCGTGCCGGCCTGGACGGTGGCGGCGATGCCGCCGCCGGACGCGTTGTCCCGGTAGAAGTGCAGCACCGCCCGCCCGGCCGACACCCCGGCGGGGAGGCCGGCGGTGAGCGTCTCGACCGGGTTGCGACCGGACGGTTTCCAGTTGGACCAGGCCTTGTCGGTGGTGTCGCCGTTGGTGAGCCCGGCTGTCGAGTAGCCGCCCTCGGTGTAGGAGGCGGTCACGGTGACGCCGTCGATCAGCCCTTCGGAGGGCGTGGTGACCTGGACACGGGCGGTGGCGGGCAAAGTCTGGCCGGGTACGACGGTCGCGGTTCCGCTGACGGTGACCACACCGACCGTGTCGAAGGCGCCGTTCTTCCAGGTCACCGGCAGGGTGGCGGTTCCGCCGTGGCGTCCGGTGGCGGTGACGGTGGCGGGCATGGCCGGGATGCCGCCGGCGTAGGCCTTGGCGCGTGCCGGTTCGGTGGCGGTCCACACGTCCACCGCGACCTTGGCGATGGCCGGAACCGCCCGGCCGAGGGTGCCGGTGGCGGTGCCGCGCACGATCACGGTGCCGGGCTTCCGCCACTTCGCGGCGGGCGGGACGGTCCAGGTGACCGGAAGGGCGCGGCTTTCGCCGCTGGGCAGGACGGTGGTCACCGTCGCGGGCAGGTCCGGCGCGCGTCCGGGCACGGTGTGGGCCAGAGCGATCCCGGTACGCCCGACGGTCTCGTCCTTGAGCGTCCACCGCTGATGGGCGCCCGAGCTGGGCTGCCAGATCCCGACCGGTGATCCGTCCGCGGTGGCCTCGCCACTCACGTCGAGGAGCCGCCGCGCGCCCAGGTTGATCAGCGTGTACGTCCCGTCGCCGGTGGTCGACACGGTCCACAGCGCGGCGTCGTCGGCGGTCCCGGCGGCTTCGGTGACCGGCTTCCCGTCCCGGACGGCGAGCCGCTGTCCGGTGCCCGCGTTGATGAGCTCGTAGCGTTCGCCTTCGACGTTGCGTGCCGTCCACAGTTGGTCGGTGGCGGCCGTGTCGTCGGTGCGGATGACGAGGCCGCCGCCGGACGGGGTGAGAGACCGTTTACTGGCGACGCCTTCGAACCGGTAGACGTGGTCGGCCCGCAGGTGCGCGGTGTCGGCGGCGCTGACCCGGTCGATCAGGAACGTGGTGACCGACTGGGCGGGCACGGTGAGGGTGGCCTGGTGGCCGTTCACCCGGACCGGGGCGCCGTGGACCAGTTTGCCGCCGGCGCTGGTCACCACCGGCGTCACCTTCGCGCCTCTTCTGACCTTGAATCCGGACAAGTCGAGGGTGACGCTCTCCTCGGCCGTGCCCGGGTTCGAGTGCACGACCGTGGCGCCCGTGGCGTTGACCGCCGCCACACTGCGCGTGCCGCTGACCTTGACCAGTTGATCACCGGGCCGGATGTAGTGGGTGAAGTTCCGGATCGTGTCGAACTTCGTGTTCATCCGGATCGGGCAGGTCGCCGGCGTGTCCGTCGCGGAGCAGTCGAACGGCACGTGGATGGCGCCCCATTGCAGGTTGCCCTCGGCCACCATGTTCTTCGCGTCCTCGACCGGCTGCCACAGCACCCACGCCGACGGCTCCAGCTCCCGCAGATCGTCGATGATCCGCTGAGCCATCCCGAGGCCCGAGTCCATGCCGGTGAAGTCCCTGCCCCAGCTGCCCTCGACCTCGCTCATCCACAGCGGCTTCCGCTCGGCCTTCGCGATGTCCCGCACGGCGGTCCGCTGCCCGGTTCCGTACGTGTGCACGTTGATCCGGTCGACCGCGTCCCGGGCGGCGGGCGTCAGCCCGTACCAGTCGGTGATGAGCCTTCCGGGATTGGTCTCGTCGGGAGCCGCGATGGCGCGGTCCGGGGCGGCCCGCCGCAGCGCCTCGATCACCGCGGCCTGGAGCGCCGGCCCGGCGTGCGCGCCCTCCTGCCGTCCGCCGGTGGGCTGCCCGTCGGGCCCCAGGGTGGTACGCCAGTAGTCGGTGTTCGGCTCGTTGAGCGGCTCGATGGTGTCGACCGTGATGCCGTGCGCCTGCTCCAGATGCTCGGTGACGCGGACCAGGTAGGTGGCGAAGTCGTCGAGCGTGTCGGCGCGGATCTGGTCGGTGTTGGCGTTGAAGCCGCCGCTGACATATCCGCTGACGGTCTGGAACCAGGGCGGCGAGTTGCTGAACGTCTCCCAGGAGGTGACCCGGTCCTTGACCCGGTCGACCCACCAGCGCTGATTCGGGTCGGCCGCCCAGTTCCAGTGTGCGGGGTCGTCCGGGTCCCACCAATCCTTGTCGGCGGGCCCGTAGGTGGCGGGCGCGTTCCACCAGCCGGGGACGTCACCGCCCGGGCGCAGGTAGGACCGTACGGTCGGCGCGTTGCCGCCGCCGATGTTGTAGCGGGCGATGTTGAGGTTCAGCCCGTCGGCCCCGAAGAGCAGGTCGGCGAGCCGGTTGCGGATCTCGTCGGGGTAGCCGCCGGTGGCGTGGGCGAGCCAGGCGAGGCTCGTGCCCCAGCCCTCCCACTCGGGTCCCCGGTATCCGGGATCGATGCTGATCGTGGTGGTGGCCGCGGCGGCGGTGGCTGCCGGTGGCGCGGCCAGGGGCGAGACGGCCAGAACCGTGGCCGTGAGGAGCGCTCGAATCTTCATCGCAGTCCTAGCGTTCGGTCGGCTGCTCTCAGCGCGGTTCCAATGCCGGTGGAGCAGCGCTGAGAGCCTGCCGGGGTGGAGCGGAAGCGAGGATGTTTACGTAAACATCAGGTGACGTGGATGTCAATGCGGGCGGGCCGGAGCAGGTGCTCCGACCCGCCCGTACGTCAGACGGTGATGCCGCCGCCGTCCAGGTGAGCGTCACGCACCTCGTGCACGATCGTGCCGGTGCGCGCCTCCCGGATCCGGATCAGGATCCGGTCCTTCCGGCCGTCCAGGACGGTGACCTGAAGCCGGTAGCCGCTCCTGCCGTCGATCGTGCCGGCGCCGAAGAACGTGGCGGTCGGCCCGAGGACGAGCGCCGGGGTGAGAGCCGACGAGGTGAAGACCCCCGCGGGGGAGCTGACCCATGCCGACCCGCCGCCGGGCTTGGCCAGGAAGGCGAAGTCGGTCGTCCCGCTCCAGCCGCTGCCGGCGACCTGCGCGGCGCGCGGCTGGTACACCGTCACGAACGGCAGCACCGCGGTGACCCGGGCGTCGCTGTCGTCGCGGACCGTGACCGACGGCCGGTAGACCCCGGCTTTCGCGTACCGGTGGCGCAGCGTGCACACGCCCCCGGCGAGCGTGCCGTCCGACGTGGCGCCGTCGCCCCACGCCGCGGTGCAGGTGAGGACGTCGCCGCTGCCCGGGTCGCTGACCGGGACGGTCCGGACCACCTCGGTCTTCGTGGCGACCGGCGCGTCGGGGGCGGGATGCCCGCTCGGCACGGTGACCACCGGGCCCGCGTTGACGACGGTGATCGTCGCCGAGTCCCGGCTGCGGCCCGCGGTCAGCGTGACCGTGTGGGCGCCCTCGTCGGCGCAGGTCACCGTGGTCGCCGCCGCGTGCGGGTCGGCGAACACGCAGCCTTCACCGCTGGCGGTCCACGTCGCCTGGTTGGCGTCGTTGGAGACGGTCCCGGCCAGCGTGACGGCGCTGCCCTCGGCCCCGCCGGCGTCCGGCCCGGCCGACACGATCGTCACCGGGTCGATGCTCTCCAGCGTCGGCACGACCGGCTTGATCGAGCCGTCCGCGGCGAACTCCAGCCGGTCGATCGTGGTCTCCCGGTGGGTGCCGTCACCGCCCGGCATGGCGAACCGGTGGTAGGCCACGTACCAGTCGCCGGGCGAGGAGGCGCCCGGGACCCGGACCACCGAGTGATGGCCGGTGCCGAGGATGCCCAGCGACGTGTCCTTCGAGAGGATCACGCCGACCCGGTCGCTCCACGGCCCGAGCGGGGAGGAGCCGGTCGCGTACGCCACCCGGTAGTCGGCGCTGCGGGTGTCGTTCTCCGACCACATGAAGTAGTAGACGCCGTCGCGCTTGATGACGAAGCCGCCCTCGTTGTAGTTCGTGGGTTTGTACGTCTTCACCAGCGACGGATCGAACGACACCATGTCGTCGTTCAGCGGCACCTGGTACGAGTTCCCGTTGCCCCAGTACAGGTACGACTTCCCGTCGTCGTCGGTGAACACCGCCGGGTCGATCATCTGCCCGGAGTAGGCGCCCGCGGCGACCAGCGGCTTGCCGAGCGCGTCGGTGAACGGCCCGGCGGGGGAGTCGGCCACCGCCACGCCCAGATGCTTGGCCGTGTTGCCGGTGGCCATGCCGCCCGAGAAGTAGAAGTAGTACTTCCCGTCCCTCTGGGCGATCGCCGGCGCCCACGCGCTGTCGTCGGCCCAGCTCACGTCCGGCCCGAGGTCCAGGATCACCCCGTGGTCGGTCCAGTCGACCAGGTTCTTCGACGACCACGCGTGGAACCGGGCCCCGGACCAGCCGGCGAATCCGTCGGTGGTGGCGTGGATCCAGAACGTGTCGCCGAAGACCGAGATGTTCGGGTCCGCGTTCAGCCCCGGGAGGATCGGCGACTTCATGACCAGCGCCTTGACCGTCCAGTCACGGGAGGTCCCGTCGGCGGCGGTCACCGTGTAGGTCACCGGCGAGGTGAAGTCCCGGGCGCCGGCCGGGCTGATGGCGCTTCCCTTCGCGAGTGTGAAGGCCGGGGCCAGAGACGTGACGTCGGTCCCGGGCTTGAGCGGCAGCGTGACCGTCGCCGCCGCGTCGTCGATGATCGCGCCGACCTTCAGCGAGTCAAGATCAACAGCGCCGATCGATACGGTACGCCCGGCGAGCTCCAGAATCTCCGACGGCGACAGGGCCACATCGTAGATCCGGAAGTCGTCCACCTCGCCGGCGAAGTACGGGTCCGCCGCGTAGAGCGACCGGCCCACGTAACCGCTGTACGCCTTCGTCGCGTCGTACAGGTCGGAGGGTTTGACCGTGACCCCGGTCGCCGAGGCGATCCGCGTGCCGTTGAGGTACATGCCGGCGTTCGCCCCGTCGACGGTGACCGCGATGTGCTGCCAGCTGCCGCCCGGGAGCGCCGCGTTGTGCGGCAGTTTCGACTCCGCCGACCAGGATCCGGTGGTGATCGCCGAGTAGAGCACGTTGCCGCCGTTGCGCGGCCCGGTGAACAGGTACTTGTCGCTGCCCGGGCCGAGGCCGTAGATCCACTGGTTGACCGTGGTGGACGCGGTCCACTTGGCCCACACCGAGACCGTCACCGCGCTCGCGCCCTTCAGCACACCGTTCGGGATGGTGACGTAGGGCGAGTTCGAACCGCCGGACATCTTGAACGAGCCGTCCTGCACGCCGGTCCCCCAGGCGGGCGTGCGCTCGTAGACGCC
The DNA here is from genome assembly GCF_040656595.1 of Actinoplanes sp. NPDC049802. NCBI lineage: Bacteria > Bacillati > Actinomycetota > Actinomycetes > Micromonosporales > Micromonosporaceae > Actinoplanes > Actinoplanes sp. NPDC049802. Next base: position 66,762 of record NZ_JBFAMR010000019.1, on the reverse strand, counting down.
GTTGAAGTCGTTGCCGGAGGTGTCCCGGGCGACCGTGCCGCTCGTCTCGTCGAACTGATAGCGCAGCCGCAGGCCCACGGCCGGGGTGGGCGGCTCCTCGTACTTCGCGGAGATCCGGTCGTACTCGGCCTTGGTCACCGGAAGGACCGTGCCGTGGCGGGGACGCGACGGCAGGCTGTAGGTGGGCTCCGGGGTCCACACGCCCGAGTCCAGGTCGGTCGTGGAGAACGGCACGTAGCCGCGGCCGCCGTACTCGTCGATGAACAGGTACCACTTGTCCTCGGTGTTGGACTTGAACACCAGCGGGCCCTCGCCCCGGGCCAGCGCGCCCGAGCCGATGCACTCGGCCACGAAGTCCCAGTCCGTGTCCAGCAGATCGGCCGACTTCTCCTGGATGAGGAACTTGCTGCACGGCGAGGACGACGAGTTGTTCCGCTCGTCCTTGGTGATCCGGTGGTGGACACCCTCGTGCTCGACGATCGTGGAGTCGATCACCGAGTAGCCGGGATCCTTCCACACCTTCGGCTCGCTGAACGTGCGGAAGTCGCGGGTGGTCGCGTACATCATCCGGTTGTAGGAACTGCCGGTGTGGTTCGGATCCGAGGTCTCGTAGAGCTTCGAGGCCCAGAAGACGACGTAGGCGCCGAGCCGCTTCGAATAGAACGCCTCCGGCGCCCAGGTGTTGCCGGCCGTGTCCGGGGAGACCTTCACCAGCCGCTGGTCGGTCCAGTCGACCAGGTCGGTGGACTCCCAAACCATGATCGACTTGCTGCCGGTGCGCTGCGAGGCGTCCCAGTCACCGTTGCCGTAGATCTTGAGGTCGGTGGCGATCTGGTAGAACTTGTCACCCTCCGGCGAGCGGATGATGAACGGATCCCGCAGCCCGGTGGTGCCCTTCGTCGAGGTCAGCACCGGATTGCCGTTGTTGATCTCGCGCCAGCTCAGCGGGTTGTTCCCGTTGCTCAGCGCGTTGTGGATCTGCTCGCCGTTCGAGTACCCCTCGCCGGTGAAGTAGCTGAACAGGTAACCCTCGTACGGCGCCGCGGCGGGCAGCGGTGGAACCGTCGCGGTGAACTCGCGGGTGGCCGTCGCCGTGCCGTAGGTGACCGTCGCGGTCAGCGTGACGGTCTTCGGCGCCGTGCCCGCGGCGGGGCGGTGCACCTCGCCGGTGGCCGAGATGACCGCCGGGTCACTGGACGCCCAGGTCGCACCGGACGGCAGGGTGAGGTTTCCGCGTACGTCGTCGATGTCGTGCACGACGAGAGCCGCGGCCGCGGCGCGTGCGTTGGCCGCGTCGTCGAACGCGGCCTTGACCGTGATCTCGAACGTCTTGGCGCCGGTGGCGTCGCCCCGGCTCAGCGTCGCGGTGAGCGTGGCGTGTGCGTCCGGTTCCCCGGCCGCCGGGCGGGTGATCCGCCCACCATCGGTGATCACGCCGGAGTCGTCGCTGCTCCAGGTCACCTTCGAACCGTTCGGCGCGGTCGCCGGCAGGGTCAGGTCCGCGGTGACCCCGCTGGTGTCGCCCAGGTCGAGCGCCGCCACATCGCCCGCGACCGCCTCGGCGTTCGCGGGCGCGGCCAGCGTCTTCACCTCGGCCGCGGACAGCGCCCGGTCGTAGACGCGGACGTCGCGCAGGTTGCCCTTCAGGTTGCGGTCGCCGGTGTAGACCGAGCGGCCGAAGTAGTTGGCGGTGGTCGAGCCGCCGCCGATCGCGCTCGGCAGGACGCTGATCGCGGTGTTGGTGGCCACCGCGGCGCCGTCCTCGTAGAGCGTCCCGGTCGTGCCGGTCTGCGTGTAGGTCACCGTCTTCCAGGTGCCACGGGCCAGGTTGTAGCCGGTGGCGGGCCGGGTGTTCTGCTCGCCCGACCAGTTGCCCAGCGAGATCGCGTTACGGAACGCGTTGCCGGTGGCGAACAGGTAGCCGTTGCCGTACCCGGTCGTGGTGTCGGTGTTGCCGAAGCCGTAGAGGAAGTACGGCGTCGGTTGCGCACTGTCGATCTTGACGTCGAAGGAGACGCTGACCGAGTCCAGATCGCGCAGCAGGTGGTCGGGCGCCTTGATGTAGGTGTCGGTGCCGTTGAGGCCCAGGCCCTGGCCGCCGGACCAGGACGGGGCGCCGAGCACAGCGCCGTCCCGCCCGTTGCCGGAGGAGTCGGTGGCCACCGTCCCGGCGGATTCGTCCAGCTTGTACCACAGAAGCAGGCCGTCGGTGGCGGCGGCCGCGGGCGGGGGTGCGATCAGGGTTCCGGCCAGCAGCGCCAGGCCGGCAAGGGGCGCTAACAGAAGCCTCGAATGCATGTCTCTCCTTGCTGAGGACAGCAACGTAACGGGGATGTTGCCAGAGTGTTAGCGCTCACAGCGGCAACGTCAAGGGTCCGATGTGGCCACCGACCGCTACGCTCACTGACCGTGAGTGACACGCGCGGCCGGCGCCGCGACGCGGAGGAGAACCGGGACCGGATCCTGCGAGCGGCCCGCACCCTGCTCGCCCGTCAGCCCGCCGCCAGCATGGACGACCTGGCCCAGGCAGCCGGCGTGGTCCGCCGCACCGTCTACGCCCACTTCCCCAACCGGGACGCGCTGCTCGCCGGACTCGCCGACCGGTGCGCCGCCGACCTGCTGGACGCGCTCGCGCGGACCGACCGGGACGTCCTGGAGCCGGAGGTGGCGCTCGCCGACTACGCCCTCACCGTGTGGGCGGCCGGTGAGCAGTACCGTCTGCTGATCTCCCTGGCCGAGAGCGACCTCGGCATGGCCGGGCTGCGTGACCTGCTCCGCCCGGTCTCCGAACAGGGCTATCGGCTGCTGGCCCGGGGCCGGGAGCAGGGCCGCTTCGCCACCCACCTGCCGCTGCCGGTGCTCAGTCAGGTTCTCCAGGCGATGACGCTGGCGATGATGCGGGCCGTCAACGACGGAGTGTGGGCCGACGACGGCACCCGCTCCGCGGCCGGACTGCTCGTCGCCGCGGGACTTGCGCCCCGGGCCGCCGAGGAGGCGATCCGCCGGGCTCGGGAATCGCGCCACAACCCGTTGCGCCCGGTCTGACGCGGCACTAACCTGCACATGCTTGTGCAGTTTCGCCGTCCGTTCGGAGTGGCCCCGTGAACACCGTGCTCGCCGGGATCGTCATCGTCTTCTTCGGTGTCCAAGGCGTCGTCCGCCTCGCCGCCGAGCGCGAGGAGCAGCTCGCGGCGGCGTACCACTTCGGGGTCTCCATCGGTGAGTACCGCAAGTTCTCGGCCCTGCTCCTCGCCGGCAGCCTCGGCGTCGCCGCCGGGCTCGCCGTCCCCGTGCTCGGCGTCGCCGCCGCCGTCGGCCTCATCGTGCTCATGATGATCGCCGCCGGCCTGCGCTGGATCTGCCAGGACGGAGCGTGGCGGATCGCGGTGCCGCTCGTCGTCGCCGCGCTCACGGCCGGCTACCTCACCACCGCCTGAGGAATCCCCGGTGGTGGCCCGGTGAACGCCATCGCGTCCATCCTGGATCCTGCGGCAACCACCACGGAACGGCGCCCTCGATCACGGGGTGGGGAACGGGTGGCGGAGCGGCTCGTAGGTGGCGTCGTAGGTGCGCGGGCCGATCCGGGGCAGCAGGATGTCACGCAGCCAGACGGGCAGGGCGGCGGCTCGGGAGAAGCGGTCGGTGGCGGACCGCACATGGGCGATCCGGGCCCGGCGCAGCGTCTCGTAGCGGGCGCCCACGGAGTCCCAGTCACCGTCGGCCAGCAGGTCGGCCAGGACCAGGCCGTCCTCGACGGCCAGGGCGGCGCCCTGCGCCCAGACCGGGGCGGTGGCGTGGGCGGCGTCGCCGACCAGGACGCAGCGGCCGGCGGACCAGGCGCCGGTGCGGACCTCCTCCACCGGGGAGTGGTAGAGATCGGACAGGCCGTCCAGCACCCGGCGGACCGGGGCCGGATAGCCGCCGAACGTGGTCCGGAGCCAGGAGGCGTCGGCGCTCACCGCGCCGCCACCGGTGGCGGAGGCGTAACCGTAGACGGTGTCCTCGTCCACCGGGATCAGCAGGAACGCGCCGCCCCGGCCGGACCAGACCGTCCAGCAGTCGACGCCCGGGTTGGGGGCCATGAAACGCCAGCTCGCGGCGCTGAGAAGGGCCGTCTGTGTGCCGGCGGCCGCCGACGGCAACGCGGTGGCCCGGACCACCGAGCGGACGCCGTCGGCGCCGGCGACGAAGCCGAACGCCCGGCGGGCGCCGTCGCTGAACGTCGCCTCGGCGCCGTCGCCGGCGGACCGCACCGCGGTGACCTCGAGCGGCCGCCGGACCGGGGCGTCCAGTCCGTCGGCCAGCAGGGCGAGCAGGTCGGAGCGGCGCACGCAGCGGGGCCGCGCCTCCGGGCCCCAGAACGCGTCCTCGTCGACGGCGAAGAGCAGCTTGCCGCGGGCCGACCGGTACTCCCGCCGCCGGGTGGGACGGCCGAGCTTCTGCAGTCCGTCGGCGAGGCCCAGGGCGGCGAACGCGGTCACCGCGTTGCCGGGCAGATTGATCGCGAGGCCGCCGGCGTCGGTGTCGCTGCGTTCGGCGACGGTGACCGGCACGTCCCGGCGGCGCAGCGCCCGAGCCAGGGCGAGTCCGGCGATGCCGCCGCCCACCACAAGTACGTCCATGACGATCCAGGGTCCCCTTCATCGGCCGCCATCGCTGGATGAGTGGCGTCAACCGGACAGTTCAGCGGCCGATCCGCGCGAACCCGGACCCCGGAACCGGCCGGTCACTTGCGAACTCGGAAACGACGGCAGGTCAGCCGCCAGGTGGCGTCGTGCCGGAGCACCCCGGAGCCGGCCAGCACCGTCGCCCACCGGTCGTCGTGCAGGTAGCAGAACACCTTCCAGTCGCGCTGCGTGGCGGTCTCCCACTGGAAGATCTCGCGTTCGCCGCGGGGTGGCCCGGTGGCGTCCCGGAACGGTTTCTGCATCAGCCGCTGCGCCTGCTCGGGCAGATGGCCGAGGAAGTCGCGCAGTTCCTGGGGCAGCCGGTCCAGCCCGGGCGACGTGGGCATCCGCTCGATCCCGGCGCCGCCGCCGGGCGCGCCGGGCCCCGGACGGGACCCGGCGGACTCGTCGACCGTCTTGGTGAGGATGCCTTCCGGGTCGAAGCGGATCAGTTCGGCGAAGTCGTGGGCCCGGCCGTTGGGGGTGGCCTTCACCAGCGCCTGCTCACCCAGGAGCATGGCGGTGACGAGACCGTCGTCGACCCGGGCCCAGCGCTCCAGGGGCTTGCCGGCCCGGCGGGTGAGGACCCCGCGGACCTCCGGGTTCAGCCGGTTCCACGCCTCGTCGGGGTCGACCGCCGGGAAGAACTCGATCTCGCCGGGCCGGTGCACCGGGACCGGCCGGCCGGGGCGCCGGGAGCCGTCCGGCCGGTCCCGGCCGAGGGCCCGTTCCCGGGCGATGGCGCGCTCCCGCTCGGCGGCGCCGCGCCGATCCTCCCTGAACCGTTCCCGCTCGTCGGACACCTGTCCCACGGTATCGACGGATGTTCTGTCCGTCAGTACCCGATCAAGCGATGTGCACTCGGGGCATCGTCCACTCGACGGACCCACAACGGACAGTTTCGGTACTCAGATGTGTTCTGCCCCTGTTCAGACCACTCTGTACCTGCCAGGCTGACGGCCGAGCAAGGAGGATGAGATGGCTGGTTTCCGGGAGATGCAGCAGCAGGAGGCGGAGCAGGTCGCCGCCGGCTGGAAGTCGATGGTCGGCATGATCGAGCACGTGAGCGCGGGCCGCCCGGTTCGGCCGGTGGAGCCGACCATCATGTGCCGGCCGGGCGAGGAGCAGTACGGCACGCTGCCCGTGGACGTGAGCCTGTACTGCGGCGCCGATTACTCGTACTCGGGTGGCACCTTCGCCGCGGGCGGGCTGCTGTTCACCGCCGCCGCGATGGCCGCCGGCGCCGCCTATCACGCGAATCAGCGGCGCAAGGCGGAGGAGGCGTCCCGTCCGCAGTGGCGCCCGTGGGGCCGGTTCCCGGCGATCATCACGAGCCGGCGGGTGCTGCTCATGATCGAGCAGTGGTCCAGTTACGAGCTCGAGCACCTGCTGATGATCGAGCCGAGCCCGATGCAGTACTCGGTGGCGCTGCACTTCGAGGGCTCCTACCCGATCATGCTGCGCGGCCCGTGGGTGCCGTGGGCGACCGTCACCCTGTGCGGCGCGCTGTTCGGCAAGCCGTGGCCGCCCGGCTTCGTGCCGCCGCCCGAGTTGCAGGGCATCGGCGTCCCCTCCGCGCAGGTGGTCCAGCGGGAGCTGCCACCCGGCCGGTAGCGGAGGCGCGGGCGGCTCCCGCGCGGGTGGTCCAGCGGAAGACGCCGGCCGGTAGCGGAGCCGCAGGGCGCGGGCGGCTCCCGCGCGGGTGGTCCAGCGGAAGACGCCGGCCGGTAGCGGCGCGGCAGGGCGCGGGCGGTCGCCACGCGGGTGGTCCAGCGGGAAGGGCCGGCCGTCAGTTCGGGGTGAGCAGCCCCTGGAGGCCGACGATCATCGCGATGATGCCGAAGACCGCGACCAGCAGCGCCGGCCCGGTCGGGTCGGCGGGGGCGGCCGCCGCGACTTCGGGCCGGGCCGTGCCGGCGGGAGCCGCCGGGGTGGTCACCGGCTCGGTCCTGACGAGCGGCTTGCGCCCGGTGAGCCGCTCCCACGCCAGGATGACGCCGACCGCGATGCCGACCACCTCGAAGTGGAACAGGTGCGGCCCGGAGATCAGGTGCACGAGCAGGAAGTAGCCGCCCGCGACGAGGGCGGCGATCCCGGCGAGCCAGCGCCACGGGGCGATCTTCGCGGCGGCGTTGGCGATGGCCGGGAACCGGCCGAGGAGCCCGACGGCGAGCAGCAGCCCACCGACGATGTTCGCGATGTCGAGGAGCAGGGCCATCAGCATGGCGGCAGCATATCTTGGAGCGCTCCCAAACGCACGGCGAGAGCATTGACTCTATAGATCCACAGCTATACGTTTCCGGGTGTGCCCCTGCGGCGACGCACCCTGCTGGCAGCCGCCTCCCCGCTGCTGCTGATCGATCCCCACCCGCCCCCACGCCCCCGCTGGATCCACTCCTGGACCGCCGCACCCCAGCTCACCGAGCCGTACGATCTGCCGCCGGAGCCGTTCGCCGGTGACACCGCGATGCTGGTGAACACCACCGTGCGCCAGACCGTGCGACTGTCGCTCGGCGGGCGCCGGCTGCGGGTGCGGTTCTCCAACGCGTTCGGCGCCACCGACCTGCCGATCACCGCGGCCGCCGTGGCGCTGCCGCTGGACGGGCGGCCCGGGGCGCCCGGCATCGAGCCGGACAGCTCCCGGCGGCTGACCTTCGGCGGGCGGCTGGAGGTGACCGTGCCGCCGGGCGCCCAGATGATCTCCGACCCGGTGGACCTGCCGGTCGTCGCCGCACAGAACCTGACGATCACCGTCCATCTGCGGGACGGGCAGGACGGGGCCGGGCTCACGTCGCATCCGGGGTCGCGTACCACCTCGTGGTTCATCGAGGGTGACCGGCACGCCGACCTGGAGTTGCCGGGGGCCGTGCCGGTCAACCACTGGTACCTGATCAGCGCGGTCGAGGTCACCGCCACCGGCGCGGCCGGGCTGGTGGTGCTCGGCGACGCGCTCACCGACGGCCGCGGCACCACGCTCAACGGCAACGACCGCTGGCCTGACCAGCTGCTTCTGCGGCTGCGGCGGCCCGGCCTCGCGGTGCTCAACCAGGCGTCCCGCGGCAACCGGGTGCTGCGCGACGGCCTCGGCCCGAACGCCCTGGCCCGCCTCGACCGCGACGTGCTGTCGCTCAGCGGCGCCCGGTGGCTGATCGTCTTCGAGGGCGTCAACGACCTGGGCATGACGGCCGCCACCAGCGAGGCGCAACGCCGCGTCGTGGCCGAGCTGATCGGCGCCTACCGGCAGATCGCGCTCCGCGCGCAGGCGTGCGGCCTGCGGATCTTCGGCGCGACGCTCACCCCTTTCGGCGGCAACATCTACGACGACCGAGCCGGGGTACGGGAGGCCGCACGCCAATCGGTGAACCAGGCGATCCGGTCCGGCCTGTTCGACGGGTGTGTGGACTTCGACGCGGCGGTACGCGACCCGGCCGTGCCCGGCCGGCTGCGCCCGGTCTTCGACGCCGGTGACCACCTGCACCTGAATCCGCGCGGTCACGCGGCGCTGGCCGCCACCGTCTCTAGCTGGCTCTTCGCAGCAGCGGCCGGGTGAGCCACGTCGCGGCCAGCGCCACCAGGCACAGCACCGCCAGGCTCAGGAACCCGGACCGGAACGATCCGGTGGCGTCCTTGACGGCGCCCAGCGCGTACACGAACGCGAAGCTGCCCAGATTGGCGCAGAAGTTGCCGAAGCCGCTGATCAGGCCGGCGCTGCGGGCGCCCAGCACCTGCAACGGCAGCGCGAACAACGGCCCGAAGTAGACCTGGATCGCCACCGAGATCAGCGCCACCACCCCGAGCACCCCGAGCATGCCGGGCACGTAGGTGAGCAGCGTCAACCCGGTCGCCAGCACGGCCAGCGAGCCGCCGATCACCGGCAACGGCCGGTTGATCCGGTCGGACAGGTAACCGCCCAGGTAGTTGACCGGCGCGCTGATCGCCGAGGCCAGCGCCGCGACCAGGCCGGCGGTGGCCAGCGACTGCCCGCGGTCGACGACCAGATAGGTGGGCAGCCAGAACGTGAAGCCCTGCGCCACGGCCAGCCGGGTGAACTGGATGACCCCGGTGAGCTGCATGATCCGCTGCCGGATCAGCCCCGGCAGTTCGGCGAGCCGGACCGGGTCGCCGAGCCGCCGCCGCGGGGCCGGACCGGCCAGGAACCGGTAGAGCACCAGGGCCAGCAGCCCGAACCCGGAGAACAGCAGGAACAGCAGACGCCAGCCGAGCGGGCCGACGAGCAGCGGGCCGACCGCGCTGAGCAGCACGTTCGAGGAGAAGCCGCCGACCACGTACAGGCCCATCGCGGTGGCTCGCCGGCCCGGTGGGAACAACTCGGTCATCAGCAGCATGCCCGGCGTGAAGACCAGGGCGCGGAAGACACCGGCCAGCGCCTGATCGATCAACAACAGGGAGTACGAGTCGAGCACGGCGAAGAGCGCCGACAGGATGTTGAGCCCGAGCAGCCCGGTCAGGAACAGCCGGCGCGGGGTGAACCGGTCCGCCAGATACCCGGACGGCACCTGCATCAGGGCGTAGGTGAGGTTGCTCGCGGCGGCCAGCGTCCCGGCCTCGGTGAAACTGAGGTCCAGGTCGGCCCGGATCAGCGGCAGGAACAGCCCGATCCCACCGAAGATCAGCCCGATCGTGCTCTGGCAGACGACCAGCAGCGTGATGAGCGGCCGTCGCCGGGCGCTGTCGGTGATCGTCATTCGCGGATCGTAGGCGGCTACCGTGACGGCATGCCTGACAGTATCGACGTGCCCGGCTATCTGGCCCGGCTGGGCCTGACCGGGTTGGCCGGTCATCAGCCGAGCATCGAGGCGCTGGACGCGCTGCACCGGGCGCACGCCGAGCGGGTGCCGTACGAGTGCCTGGAGATCCACATCGGGCGGCCCACCACGGTCTGCCCGTCCGAGTCCGCGGCCCGGATCGTGGCCGGCCGCGGCGGTTACTGCTTCCACCTCAACGGGGCCTTCTCGGCGCTGCTGCGCGAGCTGGGCTATGCGGTCACCCGGCACGTCGGCGGGGTGCAGGGCAACACGACGCTGCCGGCGGGGGCGTCCGCCAACCATCTGGTGCTGACCGTCTCCGGCCTGCCGTCGGACGCCTGCCCGGACGGTGTCTGGCTGGTCGACCTGGGCATGGGCGACGGCCTGCACGGCCCGCTCCCGCTGGTCGCGGGCGAGCACACCGACGGCCCGTTCCGGTACGCGCTGCGCCCGTCCGAGGCCGAGCCGGGCGGCTGGCGGTTCGACCACGATCCGCGCGGCAGCTTCCTCGGGATGGACTTCCGGGCCGCGCCCGCCCGGATGTCGGAGTTCCGGGACAAGCACGAGGAGCTGTCCACCTCACCGGACTCCGGTTTCGTGCGGGTGGCCGCGGTCTGCCGGCGCGACGCCACCGGCTTCGACGTGCTGCGCGGGCGCACCCTGACCCGTACCGAGGCGGAGCCGGTCCGCACCGAGCTGTCCACCGCCGGCGAGTACTTCGGCGCGCTCGACGGTGTCTTCGGCATCACCCTGCCGGCCGGGGACCGGGAGATCCTCTGGGCGCGGGTGACCGAGGCGCACGAGAGGTGGCTGGCCTCAGCCGCCGGTTCGTAGCCGGGCGCCGGGGCCGGGGCGGGGCTGGATCTCCCGGTGTTCGGTGAGGTGGTGGCCGTCCGCGCAGTGGGCTTCCAGGTGCAGCTCGGCGCCGCAGTCGCGGTGGGCGTAGCGGATCGGCGGGCCCTCCGGGTCGGCCAGGTAGCGGTTGCCCCACTCGGCCAGGGCGATCAGCACCGGGTAGAGGTCGAAGCCCTTCGGGGTGAGCCGGTACTCGTGGCGGACCCGGGCGCCCGGCTCCCGGTAGGGCTCGCGCCGGAGCACGCCGTTGTCCACCAGGCCGGCGAGCCGGTTGGTGAGCACCTGCCGGGGGATGCCGGTGCGGGTGCGCATGTCCTCGAACCGGCGCACCCCGGTGAAGATCTCGCGCAGCACCACGAGGGTCCATTTCTCGCCGAGTACGCCCATCGCCCGCTCGATGGTGCAGTTGTCGAACGACCAGTCGAGCGGCGAGGGCGTAGTCATGCGATGAAGGCTAAGTCTCGTTGACAGACGCAGCAAGGGTCTGCAAGCCTGCATCCATGACGCAGACTCAGGATGCCACCCGTACCCGTACGTTCGGCTGGACCGACCCGGCGGAACACGCGCATCTGCTGGGCCGGCGCAGCGGGATGGAGATCCTGCGGGCCATGGCCACCGGCGAGATCCCGCCGCCACCCGTCATGCACCTCATCGGCGGCGAGGGCATCCACGCCGAGGAGGGCGCCGTCACCCTCACCCTGCAGCCACAGGAGTTCCACTACAACCCGCTCGGCAGCGTCCACGGCGGCATCCTGTCCACACTGCTCGACACCGCGGCCGCCTGCTCCGTGCACAGCACGCTCCCGGCCGGGGTCGGCTACACCAGCATGGATCTCAACGTGAGGTTTCTGCGCCCGGCCACCATCGCGTCCGGCCGGCTCACCTGCGCCGGCGCCGTGCTCCAGCGCGGCCGCCGCACCGCGCTGGCCGAGGCCCGCATCACCGACTCGTCCGGCCGCCTCATCGCACACGCCACGTCCAGTTGCATGATCTTCGAGCTGCCCGCCGTCTGACCCACCGCTCACGCCCGGCGGGCGCGGCACGGCCCGGGCCGGGCAGGGGCTCGCGGGTCTTCCGCGGCGGGGGCGCGTAGGCGTACGAGAAATGAAAAGAAAGTGACGGTGAGTGGGGCGGCAAGCGTGTCACTCACCGTTTTCTGTGCATTCGGCGGAGCGCTCGAATGCGCAGGGTAACCGCAACGAATCACCCTGTTAATGCGCTTTGTTCCGTCTGTCACATTGGCTGTTCTGCACTCCAAGGGACCCTAGGCGAGTCTCGCCCGCGCGCGCACCATGTCCGGCGTCCCTCGTGAGTTTGGAGATAGCTGAAATGCAATCGCTCCGCCGTCGTGCGCTGTTCACCGCGGGCGGCGCCATCGCCGGCTCGATGGCCCTTCCGGCAGCCGCCTCGGCGACCCCCCGCACCTCGTCCGACCCGCTGGCGGCGCTGCTCGCCGGCAACCGGCGGTTCGTCGCCGGCCGCTCCCGGCACCTGCACCAGAGCCTCGCCCGGGTGCACGATGTCGCCGCCGGGCAGAACCCGTTCGCCGTCGTCCTCGGCTGCGCCGACTCGCGGGTCCCCGCGGAGATCCTCTTCGACCAGGGCGTCGGCGACATCTTCGTCAACCGGGTCGCCGGCAACGTGATCGACGACCTGCTGCTCGGCAGCATCGAGTACGCGGTGGAGGAGTTCACCCCGCCGCTGATCATGGTCCTCGGGCACGAGCGGTGCGGCGCCGTGTCGGCCACCCTGTCGGCGATCCGCACCGGCGCCGAGGTCCCCGGCCACATCGGCGCCATCGTGGACTCGCTCACGCCGATCGTCGCGCCGTTCGCCGACGATCCGGACGGCGTCGAGAAGGCGGTCCGCGCCAACATCCGCGCCCAGATGCGGGCCCTGGTCGAGCAGAGCGAGATCGTCCGCCACGCCGTCGAGTCCGGCGAGACCACCCTGGTCGGCGCCCGGTACGACCTGGACAGCGGCGTGGTGACCCCGCTCCGCTGAACCGCCCTTGCCCGTCTGGTGTAAGCAGACGGCGTGAAAGACGACAAGTACGGTGCCGCCCGGCGGCGGCAGGACTCCGTGCCGCCGCCCCACCCGGCCGTCATCGAGAAACGACGTGACGGGCGCGTCCCGGTCCGCACCCTGCTCCTGCTCGCCGTCGCCGGCCTGCTGCTGTTCTACGCCGGGAGCACGATCGGGCGCCACACCGGCCCGGACTACCAGACGTCCAGGATGAAGGGGATCGCGACCGTCGAGAAATGCGAACGGCGCGGTCCCCTCACCCTGCTCGGCGGCTTCGGCCACTACGACGCCTGCTACGTGTGGGTGCAGTGGGACCGGGGCGAGGCGGAGCGGGTCCTGATCGAGGACCCCGGCTTCTTCCGGGGCGAGCGGCCCGGCGACACGATCCGGATCGGCTACGGCATCGCCCGCCCCGAGATCGGCTACCAGCCGGTGCTGGAAGTGCTGCGGTACGTGCTCGGTGGGATCGGAGGGGCGATGGTCCTGCTGGCCGTGCTCGGGACGGCGAGCCGGGTCATGGAGTCGCGGAAGAGGTGAGGTCGTCCGCCCACACCGGGGCGTAGAGCGCCTCGGGCTCGCAGAGACCGGTCAGGGCGAGCGCCTGCCGGACGTGCCCGCGGGCGTTCACGATCTCGTAGCCGTGGCCGCCGCGCAGCGCCCGCGTGTAGCCGATCAGCAGCAGATCGATGCACTCGCTCCCGATGGACTCGATGCCGTCCATGTCGATGACGATGCGGATCCCGCGGCGGCCGACGGCGAACACATCCCGCATGGCGGCGCGCAGGACACGATGGGCGTCCCGGTCGAAGTCGCCGGTCAGGCGCAGGTGGACGGTCGAACCCGTACGGTGAGTGGTTCGCCGGATGTCGTAACGCGGGTCGGTCATGCCCTCCATGTACCCGCGTCAGATGTCCTGGAGTCAAACTGACAGTGACGACGTGACCGAGCCAACACCCGAGCAGGGTCACTCTGTGTGCATATCGGCCGTCCGGGTGCGGCCGCGTCCACATCGAGCGGCAGCCGCCGGGGCCCGGCGGCCGACGGCTCGGGCGCTCAGCTTCGCCGCTGGGTGAGCAGGCAGCCGGCCGACTTGCCGAGCTTGCGCAACCCGGACAGGTCACCGGCGCCCCACACCGCCTTCTTCGACGTGATCGTGTGGTACATGATCTGGTTCTTGTCGTTCTGCTCCGGGTGGGCCAGACCGACCGCGTGCCCGATCTCGTGCATCAGCACCGCACCGGTCGTGCCGCCGCCGTGCGCCCCGAAACCGCGGGCCATCGACTTCACCCCGGTCGCGTTGAGCACCACGGCGCCCGTCACCATCATCAGCGCGTCACCGCCGGACGGCGTGTACGCGGTCTGCCACGAACCGCCGCCCATGCCCAGCGACCGTGTGCCCGCCGGAAGCCACCTGCTGTGCTTGCCGGGGGTGGCCCAGGCGACCACGATCTCGGTCCCGGCCGGGTACTCGCCGTTGTAGCCCTTCTGCGCCTGCGGGATCACCGAGGTCGTCCCGGCGTACCGGAAGGACAGCCCGGTGGCCGTGGCGATCCGGGCGAACGCCGTCCGCACCTCGGCGAGCGAGTTCTTCGGCGCCCGGTCCAGGTTGACCCGGTAGTCGACGGCGCCGCCGCACGGATTCCAGCGGGCGATCAGACGGTCGCCGTTGGCCTGGCTCATGAAGGCGTACGACCGGGCGTTCCCGGCGGCGGCCATCGCCACCCCGGGCTGGGCCAGCAGCAGCGACGACACGGCGGCGAGCAGGACGAGAACACGCTTCACGCGGGCCATCCGATCGGGGGAGAGGGGAGTCCCACTCTGCGGCCGGATCGTTGCCGGCTCCGGTCGCCGCCGGGTGCGGGACGGTAGCGGCGGCCCCGCGAGCCGCATTCACTCGCGCGCACCTCGAATCACCCGCAAGGGAGGGTCCGGGCGCGTCGTTCTCCGCCCACGCTGAGGAAGGTCCATCTCCCGGCCGGGGGTCTCGGGGTCTCCCGCGTCCCGTGGCCGGGAGCCCGGTCCACAAGCCCGGCGGAGGGGGTCCGCGGTGACACAGGAACGCACGACAGGGAGACGCCGAGCCCAGAGCCGGTTCCGGCTCGGCGGGTCCGGGGTGCAGCCGATGTTGCTGATGTTCCCCCTCGGGCTGTTCTGGATGGCCTTCGTCTTCGACCTGGCCGTGCTCCTCGGTGCGCCGTCCCTGATCGGAACGGTCGCCTTCTGGAACCTCGTGGCCGGTCTGATCGGTGGACTGCTGGCCGTGCTGGCCGCCGGGGTCGAGGCCTTCACCGCCCCGAACCCGGAGGCCGCCCGGATCTTCTTCCTCGCCCTGCTCCTCGACGTGGGTGTGCTGATCGTCTTCGCGGTGCTCACCCTCATGCGGGTCCGGGGCCCGGAACGGTCCGTCGACGGTGGCCTCCTCGCCCTGGAGGCCGCCGCGCTGGCCCTGGCGGGTTTCAGCGCCTGGTTCAGCGGCCGTCTCGCCGACCCGGCGGCCCCGGTCTCCGACCCCCGCCCACGACCACACCGGCGAGGCACCCCGGTTCCCGGCCTCGACACGGATCCGGCCGGGCCCGAACCCGGCGGGTACGCGCCGCCACCCGCCCCTGGCCGGCAGGCGCCACCCGTCCCCGGCCGGTACCCGACCCAACCTGCGCCTGACCGGTACGCGACACCATCCGCCCCCGGCGGGCACGGCGACTCCCGCCGCACGGAGCCGCCGTCACCCGCCCGGTCCGGCGCCGGGGCGGCCGGGCAGCCATCACCCGCCCGGTCCGGAGCCCGAACGACGGAGCCGCCGCAGACCCCCTGGATCGGTGCCCACCGCAGGGGAACGAAACCTCCCGGACCGGCCGGCGCCGGGCGGATGGACCGGCCGCGAGCCGCCCCGCCGGGGCCCTGGACGGGCGGCTGGCGGGAGGATCCGTGGCAGGCGGGCCCACCGCCCGATCAGCACGGCGGAGCGGGCCACCCGGATCGGCCGCAAACGCCCCGCCAGACGGCGCGGGCGAGCGCCACCGACCCGCCGCAGCCGGGGTGGCCGGCTCCCCGGCCCAGTCCCGGGCGCCCGGTGGAGCGGCCACAGACCGCATGACCGTCCGGACGCGGCGGTGCACGCGGGTGGACTCGGTCGGCGCGGACGAACGTCCGGGACGGACGCTGACGCGCGGCGCTGCGGGAGACCGTCCCGCCCGGGAAAGGCCGTCGCGTGCCGGCGGCCGCTGTGTGATCGTGGGCGGATGCCGCAACCGACCCTGTACACCGAGCGGATGGTGCTCCTCCCGTTGACCGACGAGCACCTCGAACTGGAGGTGGAGCTCGACGCCGATCCGGAGGTGCTGCGCTACATCGACGGCCGGGCCCGTACCCCGGAGGAGGTGGCCGAGTACCACGCGCGGCGGATGGAGCTGGGCCGCCGGGTGGACGGGCTGGGCTACTGGGTGGCGGCCGAGCGGACCGGCGAGTTCGCCGGGGTGATGATGCTGCCACCGGCGGAGCGGCCGGGGGAGGCCGAGCTGGGTTACCGGCTTCCGCGGAGACAGTGGGGCCGGGGCCTGGCCGCCGAGGCTGCCGCGGAGCTGCTGCGGCACGGTTTCACGACCGCCGGTCAGGAGCGGATCATCGCGCAGACCATGACGGTGAACGCCGGCTCCCGCCGGGTGATGGAGAAGTGCGGGCTGCGCCACGTGCGGACGTTCTTCCCCGACTACCCGCCGATCCCGGGCTCGGACGAGGGCGAGGTGGAGTACGCGATCACCCGTGCCGAGTGGCGTGCCCGCGCGCTGGGGGCTGGTTCGCCCCCGCGTCTCGATCTTCTGGAAGACTACGTCTCCGCGCGGGTGCGGCGACGAGAGGCCACGGATGACGACGATCGAACCGGTGCGTGACGACCTCCGGGCCGTTCCGTGACCGTCGTGGACTCTGTGAAGGTCCACTTCGATCTCCCGCGGACCAGCGAGGACTGGCCACCGGTGGAGATCGAGAGTCTCTGGGCCCAGCCGGTCGGCGACGACGTGGTGCGGCTCGGCAACGCGCCCTGGTTCGTCCGCGGTGTCGCCAACGGTGATCTGATCCGGGTGCGGCAGGACCGGGACGGCCGTCATTGGGCCACCGAGCAGGTCGAGTGGTCCGGCCGGTGCACGATCCGGGTGGTGCCGTTCGGCAGTGGCCCGTTGCGTGGTTCGGTGCAGCGGGTGCTGGACGCCTTCGAGCCGTTCGGGGTGACCGGCGAGGGCATCCGGCGGTTCGGTCTGGCCGCCCTCGACGTGCCGGCGGACGCCGACCTGGCCGCGGTCCAGCGGGTGCTGCGGGCCGGCGCCCGCGACGGCTGGTGGGACTACGACGAGGGCTGTGTCGGTGACGACTGGCTGGCCGCCGCCTCCGGCTGAAGCCCGCCTCCTGGGAGAGAAACTGCGAACGTGGTTTGCGGTTTACAGTGGTGGGAATGAGCGACGCATCTCCGATCTGGACCCGCCCGGCCCGCGGCGCCCGCGGCCCCCAGCCCACCCACACCCGGGACGAGATCGTCACGGCCGCGATCGCCCTGGCCGACGCCGAGGGCCTGGCCGCCGTCTCGATGCGCGCGGTCGCCGCCGCCCTGAACACCGGCGCCGGATCGCTCTACCGCTACCTGTCGTCCCGCGACGACCTGCTCGACCTGATGACCGACCGGGTGGTGGGTGAGCTACGGCCCTATCCGGTGCCCACCGGGCCGCCGGTCGACGCGCTGATCGCCCTCGCTCAACGGCAGCGTGACATGTGCCGCCGGCACACGTGGATCATCGAGCTGCTGCCCCGCCCGACCGGCATCGGCCCGGAAGGCCTCGCCTGGTTCGACCACTGCCTCGGCGTGCTCGCGCCGGTGCCGTGCCCGGCCACCGCCAAATTCGAGGCGCTGGCCATGATGACCGGCGTGGTGACGCTCTTCGCGCGCGACGAGAGCGCCGCACCGCCACCCGCTTTCAGCGGGATCGACCTGACGGCCTTCCCTCATCTGATCGCCGCCTTCGCCGATCCCGGGCCACGCCGTCCGGACCTTTTCGACCGTACGCTGCGTGGCCTGCTCACCGCCCTCCTGACCGGCTGACGGCCCACCGCCGCGGGCAGTCCGCCTACCGCTGCGGGCAGTCCCCTCCATGGCCGCCGTCTCCGCGGCGCATTCCCGCCGCCCCTCGCCGACTGGATGCCAGCGCTGTCTCACGCGCGTCGAGGCAGCACTCACCTCAAAAGACCTAGAACCCGCCGCTTGACATCCATAGGAGCATCCCTGCTGGCTTATCAATGAAGGCTCGCTACCAGCGCATGTCCGGTCCGGCCCTGCTTTGCCAGGCCTCACGGCACGGGTGCCGGGCAGCAGAAACCGGACCTGGATCAGGGATTCGATGACCGGCGACGGCGATCGGCCGTGGCGGCGGCGGTCGGCGGTCCAAGACCGGTGAAGATCCGTCCGCTGCGGCGGTTGCGCATGTAGACGAGACGGTATTGCGTGGACGGTGTGCTCGTTGCTGGGCAAGACCGGCGAAGCGACCCGGCCGGCCGGTGACGGTTCCTCGGCGATCGCTGCTGACGGTGTTCCCTGGACTCCAGCGTGTGGCATCGGCCGGCCGCCACTCGGAACCACCGCCACGTTCACCGGCTGGCAGCGGATGCAGAGACGAGTCCCCGTTCGGGGAGACGGGACACGGATCTCGGCTATCTGTGTTCGGCAGACGTGACACCCGTAACGGGTGTCGTCACACCCACTACGGGTGTCGTGTTCTCCGAGCACACATCGCCCCGCACGCCGGCCCACCGGGCGGCAGGGCGGCAGGGCAGCAGGGCGCGCCGTTGGTGCGCTGGGGCGCCCGCCCGGCGGGCAGACGGGGCCGAGTGATTCGGCACGCACGCGGGGCCCTACGCGGTCGCTCACGATTGTCACAGCGGTGCTCGGGGCGCACCGTCGGTGTGCTGTGCGCGCCCGCCCGGTGGGCGTGCAGGCGGGCGGGGCGGGCGATTTGGCCAGCAGGGTCAGCCCTGAGCCTGCTGGCTATTTAAGGAAAGCCGGCTACCTGTGGGAAGGCCACGGCGGATGGGTCTTCACCTCCCTGTAGTCGCCGTCGCAGGCCATGGAATCCTTGATCCAGGTCCGATTTTCGCTGCCCGGCACCCCCGAGGTGAGGCCTGGCGGCCAGGGATCGGACTGAATATGCGCTGGTAGAGAGCCTTCTTGAATGGCCAGCAGGGTCAGCCCTGACAACCAGCCGAACAGGGGGCACGGCCGGAAGCGGGCCGGGAGAGTTCGGCCCACGAGGGCTGCTCGGGGTGCGGGCCGCCGGGCCGGATGCGGGCGTTACGGCCTGGTGTCGGACTCGGTGGCGACCGCGTCGCCAGGGCCGCGCGGAGGCGTACCGAAAAGGTTTATGAACGGGACCAGGAGCCGCAGCCGGCCGACAGGAAAGCGTGGTCGGTGGCGCGGAGGGTCACGCGCGGCGCGGCGCCGGGTCTGCTGAAACCGCTGGCCACGATCTTGCCGGCGCCGGATTGGCGTTCCCAGTAGCAGCCGTCGGTGTCGTCCGAGGTGTAGGCGCCCGGTTTGACGGCCGTGCCGACGCGGTGGGTGCCGTCGCCGAAGGCGGCGCTGTCCGGGGTGAGGTCGCGCGGCCCGCGCTGCATGGCCAGGCGCCACTTGGGTGCCAGCGGATGATCGGGGCAGAGGACCAGCGCGCCGCTCATCTCGCGGGACTGACGGACCGGCATGGCGTAGCCGGGTTCCAGGTATTCCTCGTTCGGGTTGACGTCGGCGCAGACGGCGAACAGGTCGGCGATGTCGTCGTCGGCGTAGTCGCTGGCCTGCAGCGCGGTGGCCTCCAGGTCGCTGGCCGGGCTGACGACCTCCTGGGGCTCGCCGTCGACCGCGGTGACATCACAGAACTGGCCGTTCTTCTGCCACGCGCCGCTGAAGTCGTGCCGTCCGCCGGCGCCGGGAGCGAAGGTGAACGACTCGCGCGGGCCGACGTTGCGGCCGAGGAAGCAGGTGACGCCGACGGTGCTGCCGTCCGGCTCCGGCGTGTTCTCGATGAGCTTGCCGAGCGGCTGCGAGGGTGGCGCCCCGGGTTTCGCCGTGTTCAGGCGGAAGGTCTCCAGGGCGGGCTCGGGTTCCTCGTCGTCGGCGGTGAGGATCACGAAGGTGGCCGCGCCCAGGGTCAGCAGGACCGTGGCGACGACGGTGGGGACGATCCAGCCCGATCGGCGTGACCGGGCGTGGTTCGGCTGGTGTGACGACAAAGTTCGGCTCCCCGGGGGCTTGGGGTGTTGATCTCGGCGTCCGGCAATGCATCAGCATGGATGTATTGGCACCCGGGGGCCAGCGCGGCGGGATGATCGTCGCCGCAATCGAGCCGTTCGGCCCACCTTCACCGTGCGTTCAACGGGAGGGTGACTGACTGCGGAGGATCGGAGGCGGGTGCCTAGGATGATCGGCATGGGTGATCCAGCAGAGGGTCCGGTCACCGCGGTGCGGGTGGAGTGGACCGGGGCGAGGTTCCGGCTTCATCTGGTGCGCGGCGCGGGCGGGATGAGTGTCGTCGACGGCGGAGCCAAGCCGGGTGACGCGATGTCGGCGCTGCTGGGCCTCGGTGTGCCGGCCGAGGAGGCCGAGCACTGCGTCCGCGAGGTGGAGCCGGGCTACCGCGCGTGAGGGCCGGCCCTGGACGGACCGGCCCCACGACCGCGCGTCAGGAGTCGAACGAGAAGCCGACGGCGTTGGCCGCCTTCAGGATGAGGCCGTCGCGGCCGCTGCGGTCGGCGCGGGCGATGGCGCCCCGGATGAGCTGCACGGCCGGGTAGAGCACCGGCTCCGGCGGCACCGGCAGCGGCTTGCGCCGGGCCATCTTCATCCGGGTACGCGCGGTGTCGCGCCCGTCCAGCAGGTCCAGCATCACGGTGGCGCCGTAGCGGGTGGCGGCCACACCGAGGCCGGTGAAACCGCTGCTGTAGGCCACCTTGCCGCCCATCGCCCGGCCCTGGAACGCGGCCAGTTGGGTGCACATGTCGATCATGCCGCCCCAGGCGTGGCTGAACCGGATGTCGCCCAGTTGGGGGAACGTCCGCAGGAAGTGGTCGGCGAGCCGGGCGAACGTCTCCGGATTCTGATCGTGCTCGGGCCGGATCGCGCCACCCTTGTGGTAAATGACGTCGTAACCGCCCCACAGGATCCGGTTGTCCGAGGTCATCCGGTAGTAGTGGAACTGCCGCGAGGTGTCCGAGATGCCGAACCGCCTGGTCCAGCCGATCTCCTCGATCTGGGTGGCGGTCAGCGGCTCGGTCATCAGCACGTAGTCGTAGACCGGCACGGTCAGCAGGCGGTTGCGCTTGAGCAGGGACGGGAAGCCGTTGGTGGCGAGGGCGACCTTGCGGGCGCGGACGCTCCCCGCCCACGTCGACGCCCGGATCGTGGCGCCCTGGTCCTTGATGTCGGTGACCGGGGTGTTCTCGTGGATCCGCACGCCGAGCCGCAGGCAGGCCGCCTTCAGCCCCCAGGCCAGCTTGGCCGGGTGCACCAGGGCGGCGCCCTCGTGCTGCATGAGCCCGGCCCGGTAGAGCGGCGAGCGCACCAGCGCGGCCAGTTGCTCCCGGTCGTAGTAGGTGGTCGACGCGGTGGCGGCGGCGCGCAGCTCCTCGACCTGGTGCGGTTCGGTGGCGACGGCGAGCACGCCCTCTTTCCGGAACTCGGCGTCGATGCCGTGCCGGATCAGCGCCTTCTCGAATCCGGCGAAGTTCTCCGCGGCGAGGTCGTCCAGGATGGGCAGCTCGTCGGCGAAGTGACGGCGCCCGTTCTCGGTGCCGTGGGTGAGGCTGGCCTCGACGAAGCCGCCGTTGCGCCCGCTGGCCGCCCACGCGATCTCGTTGCCCTCGACGAGCACGACGTCGCGGGAGGGGTCGGACTCCTTGGCGGTCAGGGCGGTCCAGAGCCCGCAGTAGCCGCCGCCGATGACCAGCAGGTCGGCCTCGGTCGAGCCGTTCAGGGCGGGCTCGGGAGTGGGCCGACCGGGGTCCTCCAGCCAGAAGGGGGTGCGGACCGCGCCGTCGAGGGCCTTGCGGATGCGTTTCTCGTCGGTGCGGATGTCCTGATCGTAAGCGGGGGGTACGGCCGCCATGGTGAGTCCCTTCCAACTCTCGAGACCGCCCGGTGTCAGCCGGTGTGGGCCTCGTGAACAGAGGATGCCGACGCCCCACCCTTATGTCAATGCGTTGACATAAGGGCGCTCTAAGGTGGTGACGTGTCAGGAGTGGAGCGTGTGCGCAGCGTCGGCGCCCGCCGCCGGAAAACCCGCAGCGGAGTGGTGCTGACCGAGGACCTGATCGTCGACGCGGCCCTGCGGCTCATCGAGTCGCCCAGTGGCGACCGTCTCAGCCTCCGCCGCCTCGGCGCCGAACTGGGCGCCGACCCGACCGCCGTGTACCGCTACTTCCGGGATCTGGACGCGCTGCTGCTGGCCGTCGCCGACCGACTGATCGGTGACGCCATCGCCGCCTTCGTGATGCGCGACCACTGGGTCGACTCGCTGCGTGACCTCGCCCACTCGCTGCGCCGGTCGATGCGGCAGCACCCGCGGCTCGCCCACCTCCGGGCGATCCGGGTCACCGCCGGCCCGCACGAGATGCGGGTCGTCGACACCGGCATCGGGATCATGCTGAGCGCCGGGTTCGCCCCGGCCGACGCGGTCCGCCACTACCGCGACTTCGTCGACACCGTCCTGGCCGTGGCGGCGGTCGACGCGGCCGAGCTCACCGACGAGCAGGAGGCGGCCGAGCAGGAGGCGTGGTCCCGGGTCTACGCCGCACTGCCCGCCGACGGGTACCCGAACGTGCACCTGGTTCGCGAGCACCTGCCGTCGATGTACAACTCGGCCTTTCCCGGGACCATCGAGAAACTCCTCGACGCCTTGGTTCAGGCGGCGCCCACTCCGGCGTAGGCGCCGTACCGCTCCGGGCTCCGCACCGTCTCGCCCGGTTCGGGCCGCCACAACGGCAGATGCACGAGACCCGGCTCCACCAGCGGGAACCCGGCGAACCAGGCGGCGATCTCGGCGTGCGACCGCAGCACGATCCCGGTGCCGGTACGCGCCGACAGCCGCTGCGCGTCGAGCACCTCGGGCGGCTGCCCGTCCGCGGTGGCGTGCGAGACCACCAGGAAGCTGCCCGGTCCGACGGCCGCCCGCAGCGTCGCGACCAGGCCGGCCGGGTCGTCGGCGTCCGGGACGAAGTGCAGCACCCCGGCCAGCAGCACGGCCACCGGCCGGCGGAGATCGATCAGGCCGAGCCGGGCGGTCTCGTGCAGGATCCGGTCGGTGTCCCGGGCGTCGGCGCAGATCACCCCGGTGCCCGCCACGCCGGCCAGGATCGCCCGGCTGTGCTCCACCGCCACCGGGTCCACGTCGACGTAGACCACCGCCGACCCGGGGGCCTCCGCCTGCGCGATCTCGTGCACGTTGCCGGCGGTGGGGATGCCGGACCCGATGTCCAGGAACTGCCGCACGCCCGACCCGGTCAGGAACCGCACCGCCCGCCGCAGGAACACCCGGTTGGCCCGCATCGTCTCGCCGATGTCCGGCGTCATCATCTCGATCTGCCGGGCCAGCTCCCGGTCCACCTCCAGGTGGTGGGTGCCGCCGAGGAAATAGTCGTACACCCGGGCGGTGCTCGGCCGGCTCCGGTCGATGCCGGCCGGCACCCAGTCCGTATCAGTCATGCACGCAGGTCTATCGGTCTTGCGCGCTCACGGCAACGGCCGCGGTCCCCGCGACGGGATCACGTCACTGGTAGCCGAACATCTTCGCGGCCAGGTCGGTCATGATCTCGCTGGCCCCGGCGCCGATGCCGAGGATCCGGGTGTCCCGGTAGTGCCGTTCCACCTCCGACTCGCGCATGTACCCCATCCCGCCGTGCAGCTGGACCGCCTCGTCCACCACGTACTTGCAGGCCTCGACCGCGGCGTTCTTGGCCAGGCACACCTCGCCGATCATCGGCTCACCGGCGGCGTGCCGACCGGCCAGCCAGCGGGTGTACTGCCGGGCCAGGTCGATGCGCTGCCGCATCTGGACCAGCTTGTGCCGGACCACCTGGCGGCTGATCAGCGGACGGCCGAACGTCTCCCGGGACCGGGTGTACTCCAGCGTGAGGTCGAGGCAGCGCTGCGCCACCGCGTAGGCGTGCACCGCCGCGATGATCCGCTCCGACACGAACGCCTGGCCGATCAGCGCGAACCCGAAATTCTCCGGGCCGACCAGGTTGGCGGCCGGCACCCGGCAGTCGGTGAAGGACAGCTCGGCGGTGTCCGAGCAGAGCCAGCCCATCTTGTCGAGCTTGCGGGACACCGTGAAACCGGGTGTGCCCTTCTCGATCACCAGCATGCTGATGCCGGACGCGCCCGGGCCGCCGGTGCGCACCGCGGTGGTGACGAAGTCGGCCCGGACCCCGGAGGTGATGAACATCTTGGCGCCGTTCACCACGTACGAGTCGCCGTCACGGACCGCGGTGGTGCGCAGCGAGCCCACGTCGGATCCGGCCTCCGGCTCGGTGATGCCGAGGGCGCCGATCTTCTCCCCGGCCAGGGTCGGGCGGACGAATCGGTCGATCAGGGCGGCGTCCCCGGAGGCGATGATGTGCGGCAGCGCGATCCCGTGGGTGAACAGCGAGGCGTGGGCGCCGGACGAGCCGCCCGCCTCCAGGAACGCCTCGGTGGAGACGACGGTGTCGACCGTGTCGCCGCCGTCGCCGCCCACCTCCTCGCCGAATCCGATGCCGTAAAGCCCGGCTTTGGCGAGGCGGGTGTGCACGTCACGGGGGATCTCGCCGGCCCGCTCCCAGTCGGTCAGGTGGGGCAGGATCTCCCGGGTGACGAACTGTCTCGTGGAGGCGGCCAGGGCGAGACGTTCCGGGGTGTCGAACATCAACTCTCCTTTGAGCGGGGACGTTCCACCAGGGTGGACGGATCACGGTGGCCGAGCAGGATGGCGGCCGCCCGTTTCCAGCGGCGGATGAGCAGCTCACGGCGGCCCAGATCGCCGCTGACGATGCCGGTCATGGCCAGGCCGGTGAGGACCTCGTAGCTGAACTCGACCACGGTCGGCACGCGGGGATCACCGGGCGAGCTGTCGCTGAGCAGATCGCGGGCCCGGTCGTGCAGAACGGTGAAGATCTCCTTCTCCACCGGGAGCAGCGCGGCGCGCAGCTCGGCGTCGGTACGGCACGCGTTCCACAACTCGAGCGCGGCCCAGAACAGCGGCGAGGAGAAGTGTCGCCAGATGATGTCGATCAGCGCGTCGAGGCGGTCGGCCTCGGGCGGGATCGCGGCGAGCTCGGCGGTCAGCGACTCCACGCGACGGCCCGCCACATACTGCACCGCGCCGACCAGCAGGTCGACCTTGGTCGGGAAGTGGTGCAGCAGCGTGCCGCGGGGCACGTCGGCGCGGGCCAGGACCTCGGCGGTGGAGGTCTCCGCGTAGCCGCGCTCGACCAGGCACTGCAGCGTGGCCTCCAGGACCTTGGCCCGGGTGGCCTCTCTGCGCTGCGCCTGCGTTCGTTTCACCGCTTTACCGTACGACCTGACGGTTAGTTGCGTCCATACAGCCGGCTGTCAGGGTTGGGCAGGCACTTGCCGTGACCCAGGTCACCCCTTTACCGTCAGGCCAGACTGTTAGGGGAGTGTCGATGCCCGCTGGAAATCTCACCCGGATGTTCGCCGTCGCGCGAGCGGCCGCGATCACCGCGCTGAGCCGTCGCCGGCCCGCGCCGGACGAGCCGCCGGCGGTCGAACCGCCCCGGACGTTCGCGTACCCGTGCAGCGTCGCGGTCGAGGCGAACGCCCACCCCCGGCAGGTCTTCGCGGTGCTCGCCGACCCGGCCCGGATGCCCGAGTGGGTGCTCCAGCACACCGGATGGATCGGAGCGCCACCCGCCGAGTTCGCCGACGGGGTGCGATTCCGGCAGCGGATCAAGCTGATGGGGGTGCCGAGCGAGGTCCGCTGGACGGTCACCGGCGTCGTCGAGGACCGGGCCGTCTGGTTCGAGGGCACCGCGCCGATGGGCATCGAGGTCGGCTTCTACCTGTCGGTGGCGCCGTCCGCGACCGGCTCGCTGGTCCGCTTCGACGGCGGCGTCGAGGGCGGGTCGGCGGACGGTCCGCTCGGGCCGATGGTCGCCCGGAACCTCGCCGACGCCATGCGCAGATCGCTCGCAGAGCTCGGGAAGGTGGCCTCGTCGGCGCGGGCCGAGCCGGTGCGGCGTACCGAATCGAGGGTCGCGCCGAGAACGAGCCGCGACAAGCCGGCGCCGATCCGCTGGGAACGCACCGGCGCCGACATCGACCCCTGGACGCCGGTGATCGTCGGGGTGGGACAGGTCTCCGAGCGATCCACCGACCCCACCGACGGTGACCCGGTCTCCCTCGCGGCCCGCGCGCTGCGGCTGGCCGCCGCCGACGCCGGAGCCCCGGGCATCCTCGCGCAGGCGGATCTCTCCGGCTACGTCGCGAGCGTCTCCTGGCAGTACCCGGACGGGGCGGCTCTGTTGGCGTCCGCGGTCGGCGCCCACCCCGCCGAGACCGTGCAGACCACCATCTTCGGCGGCGACGGCTCGTTGCGGCTGCTCAACGACGTGGCCGCGACCATCGCCGAGGGGCGCGCCTCGATCGCGCTGGTCGGCGGGGCGGAGGCGGCCGCCACCGCGGCGGCCGCCGAGCGTGCCTCCGCCGCCCTCGACTGGCCCACCCAGCCGGACGGCGCCACGCCGGCCCGCGTGATCGGCAGCGACGCCCCGGCCAACAACGAGCCGGAGACGGCCGCCGGCCTGGTCGCGCCGATCTACCTGTACGCCCTGATCGAATCCGCCGTCCGCGCAAGCCTCGGCCACACGCCGGACGAACACCTGGACCGGATCACCCGCCTCTGGGCGGGCTACTCGGAGATCGCCGCCGGCAACCCGCACGCCTGGCAGCCGGCGCCGCACACCGCGGAGGAACTGGCCACCCCGGCCGCCGCCAACCGGATGATCTCCGCGCCCTATCCCAAGCTGCTCACCGCGAACCTTCAGGTCAACCAGGGGACCGGCCTCATCGTGTGCAGCGCCGCCGCGGCACAGCAGGCCGGGATCGGCCAGGACCGCTGGATCTTCGTGCACGCCGGGGCGCACGCCACCGAACAGTGGTACGTCACCGAGCGCGCCGACCTGGCCGCCTCACCCGCCATCCGGGCGATCGGCGACGCCGTCCTCGGGCACACCGGGATCGGCATCGACGACGTCAAGCACATCGACCTGTACGCGTGCTTCCCGTCCGCCGTACAGATCGCCGCCCGGGAACTGGGGCTGCCGATCGACGACCCGGACCGGCCGCTCACCGTGACCGGCGGGCTGACCTTCGCCGGCGGGCCGGGCAACAACTACACCAGCCACGCGGTCGCCAACCTGGTCCCGCTGCTGCGTGCCGAGCCGGACAGCTACGGACTGGCCACCGCTCTGGGCTGGTATCTCACCAAGCACGCGGCGACCGTCCTGTCGGCCCGTCCGCCGCGCGCCGCCTACCGGGACATCGACGCCGACCCCCGGCTGCCCCGGCCGCCGGCCCGCCGTGCGCTGCGGTCGCACACCGGTCCGGCGATCGTGGAGGCGTACACCGTGCCCTATGAGCGGGACGGGTCGCCGGCCGCGATGATCGTCACCGCCATCACGCCGTCGGGTGATCGCGTCGTCCTCCGCACTTCCGACATTTCTGAAATATCGGAATTCTGGGAGCTGGAGGTGGACGGCGACCGGTTCACCGTGGCCGACCGTGGGCGGCACGAGCTGCCGCCGCCACCGGAACCGCCGCTGATCGTCGAGTGGCACGGCCCGGTCACTGTCTGGAAGCTGAACCGCCCGGCCGTGCGCAACGCCATCGACCTGGCCACCGCCCGGGCGCTGGAGAAGGCGGCCGACGACTTCGAGGCCGACCCGCAGGCCAGGGTCGCCGTCCTCACCGGCTCGGACACCGTGTTCAGCTCCGGCATGGACCTCAAAGCCGCGGCCCGCGGCGAATACCCGGTCACCGAGGGCCGCGGCCTGCTCGGCATCACCGCGAAACCACCCACCAAACCGCTGATCGCCGCGGTCGAGGGAGCGGCCCTGGCCGGCGGCTGCGAACTCGCCCTCGCCGCCGACCTGATCGTCGCCGCGGAGGACGCAGCGTTCGGCATCCCCGAGGTCAAACGAGGCCTGGTCGCCGTCGCGGGAGGGGTGCTCCGCCTCGCCCGCAGCCTGCCCCGCAGCACCGCCCTGGAACTGGCCCTCACCGGTGAGCTGATGCCCGCCCGCCGGTTGCACGAGCTGGGCCTGATCAACCGCGTCACGCCGCCGGGCAAGGCCCTCGACACCGCCCTGGAACTGGCCCACGACATCGCCGCCAACGCGCCCCTGGCCGTCCTGCTCTCGAAACGCATCGTCGACGAACACCGCGACTGGGGCGCCGCGGAGGCCTTCGACCGGCTCTCCGACATCGCCGGCGAGGTGATCGGGTCCGCTGACGCCGTCGAGGGCATCCGCGCGTACGCCGAGAACCGCGCCCCTTCGAAGGCCACCGCCCCCCGTCGTGAACCACCCCATATGGAAGGGCTGAACAGTTGAGCACGCTGCAAGCGGTTCTGCGGATGCACCAGATAGGAATCGTCAACCTTCTGCGCCCGGACCGGCTGATCAAGGCCGCCGGCAACAACGCCAAGCTCGGCCCCCAGGCCGCCCTCACCGAGAAGGCCGCGACCGAACACCCCGACCTGCCGGCGCTCACCGACGAGCGCGGCACCTGGACCTACCTGCAGTTCTTCCAGCGTTCCAACGCCCTCGCGCACGCCCTGCGCAAGGTCAGCCTGCCGGAGAAGTCGATCATCGGGGTGCTGGCCCGGGACCATCGCGGGCTGGCGCTGGCGATCGCCGGCACGGCCCGGGCCGGGCTGCGGCTGGCGATGCTCAACACCGGTCTCGCCGCCTCCCAGCTCGCCGAGGTGATCAAGCGGGAGAACGTCCGCTTCCTGATGTACGACAGCGAGTTCGCCGACGCCGTCGACGCCCTGCCGGACGACATCCCGCGGTACCTCAGCTGGGAGGACGACGGCTACGAACGGCCACCGGGACTGCTCAGCGTCGAGGAGTTCACGGCCGCCGAGCCGACCACGGTCCCGCTGCCGATCCCGGAGAAGCCGGGCGGGTTCATCATCCTCACCAGCGGCACCACCGGGCTGCCCAAGGGCGCGCCGCGTACCAAGGTGTCGCCGCTGGCCAGCGCCGTCATCGCGGACCGCATCGACTTCCCCCGGCAGGGCACCGCGGTGATCGCGTCCCCGCTGTTCCACGCCACCGGGTTCGGCGCCTGGACGGTCGGGTTGTCGCTGGCCAACCACGCCGTGCTGCTGCGCCGCTTCGACCCCGAGCGGATCCTCGCCGCGATCGCCGACCACAAGGCGCACATGCTGGTCGCGGTGCCGACCATGCTGAACCGGATCCTGGCCCTCGGCCCGGACGTGATCGCCAAATACGACACGTCCTCGCTGAAGACCGTCTTCCTGGCCGGGTCGGCCCTGCCGCCGGAGGTGTGCGTCCGCTTCCAGAACACCTTCGGCGACGTGCTCTACAACGTCTACGGCTCCACCGAGGTGGCGGTCGCGTCCGTGGCCCAACCGCACGAGCTGCGCAAATCCCCCGGCACGGTGGGGAAACCGCCGGTGACGGTGCAGGTGGCGCTCTACGACGCCGAGGACCGCCGGATCAGCGCGCCGGACACCAAGGGCCGGGTCTTCGTCCGTACCGGCATCCCGTTCGAGGGCTACACCGACGGGCAGCACAAGCAGATCATCGACGGTTTCATGGCCACCGGCGACCAGGGACACTTCGACGCCGACGGACTGCTCTACATCGACGGCCGCGACGACGACATGATCATCTCCGGTGGGGAGAACGTCTACCCGCTCGAGGTGGAGAACCTCCTCGCCGAGCGGGCCGACGTGATGGACGCCGCGGTCATCGGCGTCGACGACCCGGACTTCGGCACCCGGCTGCGGGCCTTCATCGTCCCGACCGAGGACTCCGCCCGGGACCCGCAGGAGATCCGCGAGTTCGTCCGCGCCAACCTGGCCCGCTACAAGGTGCCCCGGGACGTGATCTTCGTCGACGACCTGCCGCGCAACCCGACCGGCAAACTGGTGCGACGGGAGCTGCCCACCGGCCCCCTCTAGATCAGTCCAGGTCCACGATCTCCCGGCCCAGCGGCCAGAACGCCACCGGGACCAGCTTGAAATTCGCGATCCCGAACGGGATGCCGATGATCGTGACGCACTGCGCGACACCGGCGACCAGGTGGGTGAGGGCCAGCCACCAGCCGGCCAGCACCACCCAGAGGATGTTGGCGAGACCGGACGCCACCCCGGCGTCCGGCTTGCTGACCACGGTCCGGCCGAAGGGCCACAGCGAGTAGACGGCGAGCCGCAGCGCTGCCACCCCGAACGGGATCGTGACGATCAGCGCGAAGCAGACGAGCGCGGCCAGACCGTACCCGATCGCCAGGACGAAGCCGCTGCCGAAGATGAACCAGAGAACATTGAGAATGAACCGCACACCCACAGGATGACTCCCGCCCGCCACCGGAGGGTTCCGGGCGCGTTTGATCGTATGTGCCCTCGACGCTGACCCGCCGCCGAGCCGCGGTGATCGCCCTGCTGGTGCTGCTGCCGGCCGCCGTGCTCGCGGCCGGGACCGCCCTTCGCCCGGCCGGGCCGGCGCCCGCCGTCTGGGTCACCCCGGCGGCGCCGCCCGTCCCGCCGCCGCTGCTGCTGGCCGGCTACGACTTCGACGGCCCGCGCCCGTGGGACGACGTCTCGCGGCACGGACATCACCTGACCCCGTTCGGCGGCAACCGGGCCCGCCCACGACGCGTCCCGCACGGCGCCGGCCGGGCCGTGCAGTTCCCACGGCCGTGCGACCGCGAGCCGTGCCCGCGGCTCATCCTGCGGGTGCCCAGCACACCGGCGCTCAACCCGGGCGCCGCGCCGTTCAGCTACGGCGCCACCGTGCGGCTGTCCGCCCGGGACACCACGGCCGGCCAGAACGTGCTCCAGAAGGGCTACGCCGCCGAGGGCAGCCAGTACAAACTCCAGATCGACGGCCGGCGCGGGCACCCCAGCTGCGTCATGCGCGGCGAGGACTCCCGGGCCATCCACGTGGCGCTCGCCCCGATCGGGGTGGCCGACGGAGACTGGCACCGGCTCGAGTGCCGCCGGACCCGTACCGACCTCATCCTGCTGGTCGACGGCTCGCCGCACGCCGCCGTCCGGATCCCGCCGGGGCTGCGCGTCGACAACGCCATGTCCCTCAACATCGGCGGCAAGAGCGCCCACGCCCACAACGACCAGTTCCACGGTGCCGTCGACGACATCTTCCTTTCAAAACCCTGATCCCGTACGCGTGACAAGCACCGCCGCGACCAGACCCGCCACGCCGCTCACCCGCCGGGAAGGCGCCTCGACCGGCCGGCTCCGGTTCCGGGTGATCCTCCGGATAGCGTGAACTCATGTCCATGGACGACGTGATCGGCGGATCGCTGCGCGAGCAGTGGGAGTTCTTCCTCGACGAGCACCGTCAGGCTTTGCACGACTGCCTCGACGGTCTCACCGAGGAGCAGGCCCGGCGGCGTCTGGTGCCGTCCCGGACCACGCTGCTCGGGCTGGTCAAGCACGCCACCTTCGTCGAGAAGGTGTGGTTCGACGAGGCGATCACCGGGCGCTCCCGGGAGGAGATCGGCATCCCGGCGACTCCGGACGAGTCGTTCGTCCTGACCGCCGAGGACACCATCGACAGCGTCCTCGCCGAGTACCGGGAGACCTGCGCGGCCTCCCGGAAGGCCACCGCGCCGCTCGGGCTGGACGACGTCGTCACCGGCAACCGGCGCGGGCCGCTGCCGCTGCGCTGGATCTACCTGCACGCGCTGCGAGAATTCGCCCAGCACTGCGGGCACGCCGACATCCTGCGCGAGCAGATCCTCACCTAGCTAGGCGAAATCGCGGTACTTGATCTTTGCCCGGCGGCCGTCCGGGTGGTGCCAGACGACGCCCTCGAACTTCGGGTGCGCCAGCAGCCACGACCGCAGCCCGTCCAGGTCGCGGGGCACGTCCAGGCGCTCGGCGTCGTGGTGCGCCACCAGCGCGTGTCCGCGTACACCCTCGGGGTTGCCGTTGATCTTCTCGCCGATCAGCTCGTAGGTGCCCGGTGCGCCGGTGAACGAGGCGGCGGCCTCGGCGTGGTACCTCGCGTAGGCGGACTGCGCGATCGGCTCCCAGCCCATCGTCTTGCCGGTGACCTCGTCGGTCATCACCGGCCGGTAGCCGGGTGGGCGGGTCCGGCCCGGCCGCACCTCGCGCCGCGCCCACCACGTGCCGTCCGCGTCGAGCAGCACACAGGTGCCGTCGTATTTGCGGGTGGCGACCCCCTCGCCGTCGAGGACCCACCGGCACTCGGGGTCGGCCTCGGGCAGGACGCGCCTACGGTCCTGCGGATCACGCTGGAACAGGGTGGGGATCTTCCGCATCGCGCCATCGTAGAGCGACCCGGCAGCTTCCAGATCATGAATTTCAGCGCCCTGCGGACCCGAACCCGGCCCCGGGCCGGGCCATCGAGCTCAGCCCGGTGGGCGCGGCACGGGGCGTGCCTGGGCAGCGAGATCGCGCCGTACGGACGGGACGGGCCGAATCGGGCGGGGCGGGGTCACGCGTACCGGAAATGGGTCAGCGGGGCAGGTGATGGGCCCAGCCGGGCGGGGGCACGCGCACCGGGATGGGGTCAGCGGAGGCAGGCGACGGTGCGGTGGCCGGTGGTGTCGTCGGCGGCGATGCCGTGGGTGATGCCGGTGAAGCCGGGCCAGCGTTCGGCCAGGATCTGCTCGTGCCGGAGGAAACGGACGATCGACGGGCTGACGCGCTCGCCCGGGACCAGCAGCGGGATCCCCGGCGGGTACGGGGTGAGGAGCACCGCGGTGGTGCGGCCGGCCAGCTCCCGCACCGGCACGTGCTCCACCCGGCCGGCCGCCATGGCCGCCCACGCGTCGGCGGGCAGGGTCACCTGTTCGGCCGGCTCCGTGTAGATCGCCGTGGTGAGTTCGGCCAGGTCGGCGTCCCGGTAGGTGTGGTGCAGGGCGTCGCAGAGGTCCTTCAGGCCGAGGCGGGCGTACCCCGGAAAGGTCGCGGCGAAAGCCGGCATCAGGCGCTCGATGGCCGCGTTGCCGTCGTAGGCGCTCTTGAAGCGGTGCAACTCCGCGACCAGGGAGTTCCAGCGGCCCTTGGTGATGCCGATGGTGAAGAGGACGAACAGCGAGTACAGGCCGGTCTTCTCCACCACCACGCCGTGTTCGGCCAGGTAGCGGGCCAGGACCACGCCGGGGATGCCCGGGTCGCTGTATCGCCCGTCCACGGTCAGCCCCGGTGTGGTGAGCGTGACCTTGATCGGGTCGAGCATCGTGAAGCCGTCGTCGATCCGGTCGAAGCCGTGCCAGCCGGCGTCCGCGGTGAGTTCCCATTCGGAGCGTTCCGGCAGACCGGTACGCGGTGGCGTGTCCGGCCCCCAGACGCCGAACCACCATTCCGGCCGCTCCGTACCGATCCGGATGATGGTGCGCCGGAACTCCATCGCCTCGGTGATGGTCTCCTCCACCAGGGCGCGGCCCCGCCGGCCGGCCATCATCTCCGCGGACACGTCGCAGCTGGCGATGATGGCGTACTGCGGGCTCGTGGACGTGTGCATCCGGTACGCCTGGGCGAAGACCCGCTCGTCGAAGTGCCCGCCGGCGGTGTCCTGCACGAGGATCTGCGACGCCTGGGAGAGCCCGGCCAGCAGTTTGTGGGTGGACTGGGTGGAGTAGACGACGGTGCCGGCGGTGCGGTCGCGGTCGTTGGCGACACCGTGCATGCCCTCGTACAGCTCGTGGAAACCGGCGTGCGGCAGCCAGGCCTCGTCGAAGTGCAGGGCGCCGACGACGCCGTCGAGACTCGCCCGCAGCTCGTCGGCGCGGTAGATGATCCCGTCGTAGGTGGACTGGGTCAGTGTCAGCAGGCGGATCGGCTTGCTCTTGTCGGCGATCAGCGGGCTGGCCTCGATCTTCTCGCGCAGCGCCGCCTCGGTGAACTCGCTGCGCGGGATCGGCCCGATGATGCCGGCCTTGTTGCGGGTCGGCATCAGATAGATGGGTACGGCCCCGGTGAGCACGATCGCGTGCAGGACGGACTTGTGGCAGTTGCGGTCCACCGCGACGATGTCGCCCGGCCCGACGAGCGAATTCCACACGATCTTGTTCGAGGTGGAGGTGCCGTTCGTGACGAAGTACAGGTGGTCGGCGCGGAACGTCCGGGCGGCCAGGCGCTCGCTGTCGGCGATCGGGCCGGTGTGGTCGAGCAGCTGACCCAGCTCCTCGACGGCGTTGCACACGTCGGCGCGCAGCAGGTTCTCCCCGAAGAACTCGTGGAAGAGGGTGCCGACCGGGCTTTTCAGGAATGCCGTGCCGCCGGAGTGTCCGGGACAGTGCCACGAGTAGGCGCCGTCGTTCGCGTACCGCATCAGCGCCGCGAAGAACGGTGGGGCCAGCCGGCCGAGGTAGTGGTTCACCTCCCGCTGGATCTTGCGGGCCACGAAGTCGGGGGTGTCCTCGTACGCGTTGACGACCCCGTCGATCCGGGACAGCACCGACTGCGGAACCCGCCGCGCCGTCAACTGCTCGCCGACGAGCAGGATCGGAACCCGGTCGTTGTGTGCCCGGACGGCCTCAACGAACTCGGCCGCGGCGCGGACGGCGGCGATGTCGGCGGGCTCCTCCGGTTCGTCGGGGGAGCGGCGCACGGTCAGGCGCAGCTCGTACAGGACGGCCGAACTCGACCGGGCGGCGTGCGCCAGCATGCCCAGGCGTGCGGTGTACCGCCCCTCGTCGTGAACCCGCCGAAGCTCCAGGCCGGCGTTCAGCAGGGCCGCTTCGAGCAGCTCCAGCGGCCGGTGCGTGCCGGCCGGGCCGTCCACGGGCGTGACGATCGTGACCGGGAACGACAAGGCGGACGTCCTCTCGGCGGTGTAGGGGCGCGGTGACCCGGGCCTGACCCGCCGCGGGCGCCGACAGGCGGCGCCCGGGCCACGCCACCGGCCCCGTGACCGGCAGGGCAGACCCTAACCAGCGCGACGGCCCGGCGGCGGGGGAATCCCGGACCGGTCCCCGAGCCGGGTGACATCGCCGCCCCGGCGGTCACACGTCGATCAGGAGCAGGCCGTCGCCGATCAGGCCCACGTCGGGTTCGCCCTGGTAGGCGCCGACCCGGAGGGTGCGCTCGCCGTCGATGCGGAACAGTTGGCCGACCTCGAAGTCGTGTCCCTCGGCCAGCATCCGGGCCAGATGGTTGAGGATCATGGCGGTCTCCTCGATCCGCTCCGGCGGGACACCGGCGATCAGATCCGGACGACCGAACTTGATCATCCCTCGGGTGTGCACCGGATGACCGAAACCGGGACGGCTGCCGCTCTCCGCCACCAGACCGACATCGTGCTGGATCACGAACGGCCGGTGCGGGTCCAGTCCGGCCACCGCGTCACCGGAGTGCCAGATGTGCGTATACACATCCAGCACGGCGAACGCGCCCGCCTCGGCGAGCAGCCCGGCCACCGCCCAGCCCAGCTGGAGATGGGTCAGGTCGGCCGGGTCGTCCACGATCAGCCGCACCGAATAGCACCACCTCGCGGCGTCCAGACGGTCCGCGCCGGGCAGCTCCCGGGCCGCGGCCTCCCGCAGCGGGCCGGAACGCCACCCGTCGAACCACTCCGGATCATCCTCCTGCCGGTGCTGGCGCAGGTCCAGAGCGGCCATCGGCGCCGACGGCGGGGCGCCGACCTTGAGGTCGAGGCCACTCAGCACGTCCTGTTCGGCGAAGACGACGAACATCGCCGACGCCGGCCGGCCGGTGGGGCGGAACGCCGGGCGCTGCCACGGCTCGATCAGAGTGCTCACCTGATCATCCTGTCAGCGTTCGCCCCGGTAGGTGATCCGCGCCGCGAACCTCGCCGACCGCTTCCGGCTCAGCGGGACGGAGCCGGTCGACCGGGCTTCGTACAGTGCCGGGATGAAGATGAGCTTCGATGTGGGGGCGGAGGAGCGCCACACCGTGGTGTTCTCGTTCAACAAGTTCTGGGGCGGGCTGTCCATCACGGTCGACGGGTACGACGTCGTGCGCACCGTGAAGGTCGCGTCCGCCGAGCTGGTCAAGCGGTACGACTTCGTGGTCGGGGTCCAGGAGCGGCATTACGTGACGATCGAGCACCACCGGAAGCTGCTGTTCGCCGGGCTCCGGGACCAGCCGGTCCACGCCTACGTCGACGGGGTGCTCCTCGCGCAAGGCGTCGCCTGAGCTTATCCCGGCCTTAACGTTCACACAGCGTGCCCATAGCGATCCCCGCGGGAAGGTGACCCGGTCCGAGACGACAGGAGGGGAAAGCCATGAACAGGACGGCAACCGCGGCGGTGTTCGCCGCCGGATCGCTGGTCGTGCTGGGTTTCGGGGGAGCCGCGCTGGCGGGCGGCGCCGAGGGCGTGCGGCCGGGGGCGCTTGTCTCACCATCGACTACGGTGAGTGAGCCGGCGGGTCCGAGCGGTGCGCCCAGCCCGGCCGGAAGCTCCACCGCGCCGGCCGGTGGCGACGTGACCGCCGACGAGGCCCGGGCCATCGCCCTGCGCGCCGTGCCGGGCGGGACCGTCGAATCGGTCGAGCAGGAGACCGAGCACGGCCGGCTCGTCTGGGAGGTGGACGTGCTGGCGGGCGGCGTCGAACACGACCTGGACGTGGACGCCACCACCGGCGAGGTCACCCGGCACGAGACCGACGACGACAGCGACAGCGACGACAGCGACAGCGACGACAACGACAGCGACGACGACGACAACGGTCGCGACGACGACTGACGCGGTTCCGGGTACACCGTGTGCGAACCGGAAGCGGCGCGCGTACCCGGCAGGAGTCAGGGACCGGCGATCTCCAGCCGGACCACCGCCCCGCCGGAACCCGGAGGGTTGATCTCGAAGACGGCCGCCACCTGCCGGGCGATGTCCAGCCCGAGCCCGGTGGAATCCCCACCGGAGGCGCCGCGCCGCGCGGCGCCTCCGGACGGGAAGCCGGGTCCCCGATCCGCGACGGTGAGGACCGCACCGCCACCCTGCCGGGCGGCGAGAGTGACCGCCAGCGGCGTCCCGTCCGGGGTGTGAGCGAACACGTTGCCGAGCAGCGCGTCGAGCGCGGCGGCCAGATCGTCGGCGGCGACCGCGACCGGCACCGGCCCGGACGGCAGATCCCGGCGGACGTCGCGCCCGGTGTCCTCGGCAAGCACCGCCCAGAACGCCACCCGATCGGTCGCCACGGCGGTCGCGTCGCAGGTCGCGGCCGGCGCACCGGCCCGCCGAGCCTGCCGGATGACGGCGGTGACCACACGGGCGACCTCGTCGGCGGCGGCCGCCACCCGGGCCGACTCCTCCGGGTCGCGCAGCGACTCGGCCTCCAGGCGCAGCGCGGTCAGCGGGGTGCGCAGGCGGTGGGAGAGGTCGGCGACACGTTCGCGTTCGGTGGCGAGCAACTCCTGGATGCGGGCGGCGAGATGGTTGAGCGCCCCGGCGACCTCACGCAACTCTGGCGGGCCCGCCGGGTCGGCGCGGGCGGTCAGCTCGGCGCCGGCGAGCCGCAGCGAGACCGCCGACAGCTGAGTGATCGGCGCGATGATGGCGCGGGCCAGCCGGTCGGCGACGAACAGGCCCAGCAGCACGAGCGCGGCGCCCAGCCCGGCCAGGGTGGCCCACGCGCGGGTCACACCCCGGGTCAGCTCGGCGTCGGTGACCACGGTGCGGATCACCGTGACCCCGGCCGCCCCGAGCACCGGCACCACCAGCTCCTGACCGTCGTCGGTGATCACGGTGAGAGCCTCGCGGCGGGCGGCGGCGAGGCGGACCGCCGCGGTGGGCGCGGCGGGAGCGCCGAGAACGCTGCCGTCGGGCAGAAAAACCGTCA
Source organism: Actinoplanes sp. NPDC049802 (assembly GCF_040656595.1). Lineage (NCBI taxonomy): Bacteria > Bacillati > Actinomycetota > Actinomycetes > Micromonosporales > Micromonosporaceae > Actinoplanes > Actinoplanes sp. NPDC049802. The sequence goes on along the minus strand of NZ_JBFAMR010000019.1, from coordinate 29,379 downwards.
CCGGTACGGGCTGAGCCGACACCGTGAGCCGCAACCCGTCGGTGTCGCCGGCCCCGGCCAGCGGCACGATCGACTGGACCACGTCGTCGGCGCGGCTCAGCGCCCGGTCGGCGGCCACCTGCCGGACCAGCAGCGCCAACGGCACCAGGAACGCCAGCAGCACCAGCACCGTGGTGGCGGCGACCAGAAGAGTGAGGCGGGCTCTCACGCCGGCTCGCTCAGTCTGACCCCGACCCCACGGACGGTGTGCAGATAACGCGGCTCCTGCGCGGTCTCGCCGAGTTTGCGCCGCAGCCAGGACAGGTGCACGTCGACGGTCTTGTCGGCCCCGCCGTACGGCACCTGCCACACCTCGCTGAGCAACTCCCGTTTGGTGACCACCTGACCGGCGTGCGAGGCCAGATGGTGCAGCAGATCGAACTCGCGCGGGGTGAGTTCGACCGCCGCCCCGTCGAGGGTGACCGAGCGGGCCGCCTGGTCGATGCGCAGCCCACCGACCTCGAGCACCGGCGGCGGTTCCCCGGGCCCGGCGCCGCGCCGCAGCACCGCCCGGATCCGCGCGTCGAGCTGCGCCGCGGTGAACGGTTTGACCACGTAGTCGTCGGCTCCGGCGTCGAGCAGCCGGACCATCTCGGTCTCCTCGTCACGGGCCGTCGCCACGATCACCGGGATCCGGCTGACCGCCCGCAGCATGCGCAGCAGCTCCCGCCCGTCGAGGTCGGGCAGGCCCAGGTCGAGGACGATCAGGTCCGGCCGCTCGGCGAGGGCGGTCTGCAAACCCTCCATGGCGGCCGCCGACGCCGCGACCGCGTGGCCGCGTTCCCGGAGGGCACGCAGCAGCGGGGTACGGATCGCCGGATCGTCCTCGATCAACAGGAGTCTCGCCACGGCTGCACGGTAACCGCTGGATCCGCCGCAACCGTGCTTCTTAACCGTCCCTTAGCGGTGTGCGGTGCCCGGCTTATCGTCCGGCGGCGGATAGTGGCGGGGTGCGCCTCATGGACCGGTTCGGCCGGCTGCCCCTGGTCATCGTCGCGGGATGGATCGTCGCGGCGGTGCTCGCCGTGCTGGTCGGGGTCGTCGGGATCGGCCTGGTCGGGTCCGGTCTGGTGTCCCGGCAGGGCGCCCCGATCAGCGAGGACGAGGTGGAACGGGCGCTGGACGGGCTGGGCGGCGCCTCGCCTACCCCGCCGCCGGCCACGTCATCCACCGCCACCGCCCGGGGCCGGTCGTTCCCGACCCGGGGCGGCACCGTGGTGGCCGACTGCGAACGGATCCTGTCGATGTCCCCGGCGCAGGGGTTCGCGGTCCACGACCAGGACGACGACGAGGGCGAGTTCCGCTCGGTGCGCGGCAAGGTGAAGGTCGAGGTCGAGCTCACCGGCTGTGACCAGGGGACGCCCCGGCTGGAGATCAGCGAGGAAGCCAGCTGACGTCCGGCTTCGGCCCGAGGACCAGCTCGTTCATGATCCGGATCAGCTCCTCGCGGGTCACCTCCGCCCGGGTCGTCACCCGCAGGATCCGGGTCCCGCCCAGATCGATCCGGGCCGAGGAGGCGACCCGCCCGCGGCAGGTGGCCGCCGGATCGTCCGGCGGCGGGGAGATCGCGTCCCCGCAGTCCTGGATCTCGCCGCCCATGAGCACCGTTCCCGGTACGCCCCGCAGGGTGGCGGGCTCGCCCTTGGGCGTCGAGACCTCCCGCAGCAGGGTCACGTCGAGCCGCCCCTCGCCGGACTCCAGGCTCAGCGACTCGGTCCAACCGGACCGGTCGCCGTTGATGGACGCGGTGACCGGTCCGGTGAGCCGCTCCGGGAGCCACCCGAAGACCAGCGACACGGCACAGACCGACGCGCCGTCCGGCTCGATCGAGTCGGCGACGCGCCGGGCGGTCTTGGCCCGGTCGGCGGCTTTGACGACGAAGACGCCCAGCAGCATTCCGTCACCGGCGTCGAGGAAGATCTGGAGGGGCTGCTCCGGATCGGTGGTCTGCCAGCAGCGGCGGCCACCGATCGTGCCCTGGGTGCGGCCGGCCAGCGCGTCCTCCGTACGTGGCTGAAGGAAGAGGTGGATCAGGTCGGTGTCGTCGTCGCCGCGCTGCCACGACCGGGTCTGCCGGCCCGGGCCGGTGCCGGGAAGCGTGGCGGTGCGGCCGGTCTCGGCATAACCCGTGGGCACCCAGCCCACCCGGTAGAGCAGCGGAACCCGGGTCTCGGCGGGAGTCTTCGAAACCGTCGGCGACGGGGTGGGCGGCGCGGCGACCGGCGCCGCCCTCTCCGCGGCCGGCCGGAGGAGCACCGCCGTCCCCGCGGCCGTCCCGGCCACCGCCGCGGCGGCCACCAGCAGCCCCCGCCGCTGCCGGCGCACCCGAGCGAGGGCTGCGATCCCGGCGGCCACCGGCCCCGGATCGTGCGCCCGGTCGGCGATGGACGTCAGCGCGTCACGCAGCATCTCGTCGTTCATCAACCTCTCCTACGTTGGTCGCTTCCACTCGGAGCCGGGCGAGGGCGCTCGACGCGTACACCCGGACCGTAGTCAATGAGCGAAAACCGCCAAGTCCGGCTTCGACCGGCGCATTTTCGCCGCAGCCCTCGGACAGGCCGCCTGCTGGACCCGGCGAATTTCGCCCAGTACGGCATCACCGGCCAAGACCTCGACGAGATGCGGACCCGGTTCGCGGCGTGGCGTCACGATCTACTCGCCGAGTCATCGCCGGAATAGCCGCGCAGCGGGCAATCGCCCGGCGGCGGGTGGTCACCCGACGAGCATCGGCTGTTCGGCAGACTGGCGCGATGAGTTCTCGAAGCCGACGCCCCGCAAAGCGGGGAACCAGCCGGGCCCGCCGCCCAGATCTCACCATCGTGCCCGGCACGGGGAGCAGGCGTGCGGTTGCCCCGGCTGCGCAGAAGGCGGACCGGACCCCGAACGGATGCTGACCGGCCTGGTCGATGACGCGTCCGCGTTGGCCGAGGTCGATGATCCGCTCGAAGCGGAGCTGGCCGGTGCTTTGTTCGTGGCGATGAGCCGGGCCGGCGGCGAGGAGATGATGGCGGCGTTCGCTGGTGCTTTCACCCGCTGACCAACAGGCCACGAATAGATCGCCGCTCGTTGACGTGCCTGCCACACCGGGCCGACCCATCAACGAGCGACGTGGCCGAGATACCTTCTTCGTTGGCTCGGAGGGCCCGGCCGGTGGACGCGGTGCGTCCCGACCGGCCGGGGTGTTCCACGGCCACGGCACGGGGATGCCGTAGCCGGTCACTCACCGGGTTGCGGACCGGGGAGCGACAACCAGCAACATCCGGACATGATCCCGCTGACCAGCAACGAGATCCGGTGCCTCATCAACGTCCTGCCCATCCAGGCCACCCGCAGCGTCGTCGCCCACCGTCTGCGCTGGTCATGCTGGCGACGCCGGCACCAGGCGCGAGCAAGACGAGCCCACTACACCCGCCGTCTCAACCTCGAACTGCAGCCATGATCAGAATGGTGGCTGCCGCCCCAGCCGCAGGGAAGGGCGTCGATGAGAACCGTCTTGTCGGGGATATCCACCGTTCGGCGGAAGATCGCCTCTCTATGCTCCTCCGCGTGACCACGGTGACGACGAAGCAGATATCGACGGCGCGGGGATGCGTTCTCGGGCTTGTGCTTGGTGACGCGATCGGTGCCGTCGGCGCCGAGGTGCCGTCCGCCGGCCCGTTGAGCGCCACCACCGGCGCCCAGCTCGCCTGCTTCACGATCGAAGGTGTGATTCGAGCGCACGTCCGCGCCACTCACCGGGGCATCTGCCACCCGCCGAGCGTCGTCTGGCATGCCTACACACGTTGGGCCGTCATGCAGGGGATCCCCGGTTTCAAGCCACGGCAGAAGGAGAACTGGCCCGACGGCTGGCTCGCTCAGGTGCCGGTGCTGGCCGCTCGGCGTGGTTCGGCGCCGGCCACTGTCACCGCGTTGCAGAACCGCACCATGGGCGAAATCGACAAGCCGGCCGGGGACAGCATCGGCGCGCATGCGCTGACCCGCGTCCTTCCCGTCGGGCTCACCGCCGAGTGGGTTCCGGAGCCGGCCCGTCTCGCCGCGGAGATCGCTGCGACCACTCACGCCGGGGAGGCGGTCCACGCGGCTGCCCTCAGCGCGGCGATCATCGCCGGCATCGCCAAGGGGCAGGGCATCGAGGAGGCCGTGCAGCAGTCGCAATGGGAGAGTATGAGCTTCCTGAAGCAGCCGGTCGAGTCGCCCGTCGCCGCTGCCGTGGAAGCCGCACGATCCCAGCCACGGCAGGCCATGAGGCTGGCTCAACTCGTACCCGATGCCCGGGCTGCGGCCGTGCTGGCCGGAGGCGTCTATGTGGCGCTCTGCTTCCCCGGACGCGACCAGATCCGTGATGCCCTGCTCTTCGCCGCGTCGTGCGGCAACGGAAGCGGAAGCCACGTCGCTGCGGTCGCCGGTGCTCTGCTGGGCGCTGCCCACGGAGCTGACGCCTTGCCGGTCGGCTGGGTTTCCCGGCTGGAGCTGGCATGGGTCGCCGACGTTCTGGCTCGTGACCTCATCGCCGAGTTCGTCGACCAGCCGTCCGGCACCGAGTACACCCCGGGCGACGATCCGCACTGGGGGGATCGCTATCCGGGCTGGTGAAAGGATGCGCTGATGGGGACGTTGCTGTGGTCGGTGTGCGGCCTGTCGGCGCCGGTACCCGCCTGCCCGGTCTCGGCCGGCCGCTGGTCGTAGCCGCCGAGTGGTCGGTGTGCGGCCTGTCGGCGCCGGTACCCGCCTGCCCGGTCTCGGCCAGCCGCTGGTCGTAGCCGCCGAGTGGTCGATGTGCGGCCTGTC